>JBARMF010000551.1:0-2220 GCA_049802315.1 Candidatus Udaeobacter sp. | reverse complement strand
GCAGTCCATCCAGTGGTCCGCTATCGGTCGGCGGCAGATCGAAAGTCGTCACAAAAGCGTTACTCTGAGCAACGGTGATCGCTGAGCTGTTCATTCGTCCTAGTCCCGATCCAAACTGGTGTATGCGCGATGACCCTTCAAGGAACGACGGTTTCCAAAGCGTCGGGGAGAAATGACGGCTGGGAAGCCGTCACTCCTTGGAACCCCTATTTTTCGCCGAGCACGCTTAGCTCCCAGCGATAGCCATCGGGATCATGGAACCATAGGGCCATGTTTTTCGAACCCGGCGCTTCCGGACCGATTTCGTCGCCGGGATCTTCAATATCGACGCCGATCTTCTTCAAATGAGCGAGCGCCTTTCGCAGCGTCGCCATGTCCGATAGATGAAACGACATGTGATCAATCGTTTCCGGCGACGGTTTTCCTTTAAACAACGCGATCGTGACGCAGTCATTTCCAACAGCCAATCCGTTTTCGAATTCGAATTCTTTCCGCAAACCCAAAGCGCGTTCGAACCACTTCGCGCTCTTCTTCGGATCGCGCACAGCCAGTCCAAAGTGACCGACTTCTCCAAGTTTGAATGGAACCTTCAATTGTTGTAGCGGCGTCGGTGTCAGACGCCACGACTGCCCGGAATTTAACCCCTGCCCCAAAGCATTGCGACGGAAGTCGTTAGGCTTCCACCCATGTTGAACGTGAGGAATCGCTTCGCGTTTTCAATCTGGCGAGCGCCGGCTTGTTCGGTCAGCTGTTGATAGGCTTCGAACACCTGGCGAACACCGGTCGCGCCGACAGGATGACCGTCACCGATCAGACCGCCGCCCGCGTTCACTGGAATTTGGAACGGCGCTTTGGATTTTTCCGGCCGCACCGCGGGCAGTGTTGTCGCTCCGCTTTTCACAAGATCGACGCCTTTGCCCGGCTCGGCCAACCCGAGAATTTCGTAGGCGATAATTTCTGTGATCGAAAAACAATCGTGAACGTCGGCGCCGTGAAGATCACGCGGCGTCAGGTTCGCCATCTGGAAAGCTTTTTCCGCAGCTTTGCGCGCGATCGAAAACGTTGGCGCATCCTTCTTGTCGAGTGGCAGGTAATCAGTCGTGTGACCGTAGCCAAACAGCCGGACAGTTTTGTTTTTGTCGCGACCGATTTTGTCCAGATATCTCTCGGAAACGAGGACAACTGATGCCGCCCCATCGGTGATCTGTGAGCAATCGGACACTTTAAGCGGCGGCGCGACGTGCGGATTCTTATCCGAAACTTGCGATGCGGAATCGAGTGTAAGATCAGCGTCGCGCATTTGCGCGAGCGGGTTTAATTTCGCGTGCGCATAATTTTTCCATGCCACAAGTGCCAGATCCGCTTCGGTCGCGCCGTATTTCTCGATATAAATCTGCGCAATGCGTCCGAACAATTTCGGGAACATAAAATCGCCGTACTCCGGCTTTTCGTTGTGATAATCGGCAGCCGCACCAAGCACATCAGAACCGTCGAGTGCTGACATCGTCTTCTGCTGTTCCGCGCCGACAACCAGCACGGCGTCATAAAACCCGCCGATGATCCATTCCGCGCCTAACAACACCGACAGCGCACCAGACGCGCAGGCCGCTTCGGTGTGCATTGTGGGAATGCCGCGTAATTTCGGATCGATCTCCGGAATAAACGCGCCGAGCTGCAATTGTTTCGTGAATTGGCCCGCGTTGAAATTCCCAACCGCGCCCGCCTGAATTTCGCCGGGATCTATCTTGGCGTCATCGATCGCTTTTTTACCGGCCTCTACAATGATGTGCCGGATCGCTTTACCCTCCTTCTTCAGATTGCGCTTAAAATCCGTGCGCCCGCCGCCGAGAATGTAAACAGACTCACTCATATTTTACTTTAACCAATTTCCAGGCCGCGTCATCCTGAGCGAAGTCGAAGGAACCCGCAGAATGTACCTTTCCGTCGCGCAACGGGATTCCTCGACTCCACTTCGTTCCGCTCGGAATGACATTCGTCAGGTCACCCGCCAAAAGCATTCAAGCCCGTCAGATCGCGCCCGATGATCAAGGTGTGAATGTCGTGTGTGCCTTCGTACGTGAAAACGCTCTCCAGATTCATTGCGTGTCGAATCACGGAATACTGATCGGTAATGCCTGCAGCGCCAAGAATGTCCCGCGCCTTCCGCGCACATTCCAGCGCCATCCAGACATTGTTGCGTTTCGCCATCGAGATCTGCGA
>JBARMF010000550.1:0-2835 GCA_049802315.1 Candidatus Udaeobacter sp. | reverse complement strand
GCGCGGCGTCCCTACCAGTGCTCGCAACAATAGATGCGGCGTCGCGTTTGCCCGGATCGTCAATGCGCGATCGCGAAAATCTCGCGCCGCCCGATCGGCTCGAAGTCGCGCTACGACTTCCCGTTTTCGATCAAGAATTCCAGAGAGGATAGTGGCCATTATCAGCTCCGATTTGTCTCGCGAATCAGCGCCTCCAGCTTTGATAGCGCCCGTCCACTATTGATGCTTTCACGCGCCATTGCTGTTGCGTTTCGAAAATCGTTCACCACGTCCGCGAGATACAGCGCCGCAGCAGCGTTTATGACGACCAGATCGCGAGCCACAGCATTATCGCTGTTCTTTTCGCCGTTCAAAATTGCGCGGGTCAATCGTGCATTCTCAATTGGGCCTTCGCGGCGTTGAGTAATCGGTCGGCGTTGCAGTCCGAAGTCCTCGGGCGCAATCGTGAACGTCTTGACGCCGGTGCGCTCCGAGCACGCTGCGACAAAGGTCTCGCCAGTGATCGTTACTTCATCCAGCCCGTCGGCGCCGTGAACAACCCACGCTTGTTTCGCGCCCAGAAGCGCGAGCGCGGATGCGACCTGTTCAACGAGCGAACGATCCCACACGCCTACAAGTTGAAAGGGCGCATGGGCCGGATTCGTTAGGGGACCGAGCAAATTGAACGTGGTATGCACGCCTAAATCCCGGCGCACCTGCGCGACACGAGCGGTCGCACGATGGAAAAGTGGCGCAAAAATAAAACAAATTCCGTGATCATTGAGACAACGTTCCACGACATCCGGAGCCGCGGCAGTGTTGACACCCAGCGCTTCGAGAACGTCGGCGCTTCCCGACGTCGAAGAGGCAGCGCGCGCACCGTGTTTCGCTACAGGCAAACCGGCACCTGCGATCACGAATGCTGCGGCTGTTGAAACGTTGAACCGTTTGGCCGCACTCGAACCCGTTCCTGCCGTGTCGATGAAGCGCTCGTGCCGCGAATGCAGAGGAGTTGCGCGTTCGCGCATCGCTTCAGCCATGCCCGCAAGCTCGTCGACCGTTTCGCCTTTGGCCGTCAAAGCGATGAGCGCCGCTGCTATCTGCGTATCGGTGGCAACTGGATCAAGCAATGCATCAAGAAAATTCGCCGCTTCGTTTCGTGAAAGATTTTCTCCGCGCACAAGACGCATCGTGGTCTCGCGAAGATCGAGATTGCTGGTTTCACTGATCATCGCTTGCGGATTCATCACGCTTTTATCTGACTCGCCATTGCGAGCGCCTTCATCATTGCCCGCGCCTTGATCACGGTTTCTTCGTATTCCCGTTGCGGATCCGAATCGGAGACGATGCCCGCGCCGGCCTGAAAATAGGCGTGCCCGTTTTTCAATACGGCGCATCGCAGTGCGATGCAGGAATCGACGTTCCCGTTGAATCCGAAATACCCGATCGCGCCTGCATAACAGCCGCGCCGCGTTTTCTCCAATTCGCTAATAATTTGCATAGCGCGAATTTTCGGCGCGCCGGAGACAGTGCCGGCAGGAAATGTCGCTCGCACTGCGTCGAATGCGCTGCCATCGGCGCGTAAACGCCCAACTACGTTCGAAACGATGTGCATGACATGGCTATAGCGCTCGATCTGCATGAACTCCGTTACGCAAACGGAACCGAATTCTGCGACGCGCCCGACGTCATTGCGCGCGAGATCGACAAGCATGATGTGTTCGGCCCGCTCCTTCGGATCGCCCAACAGTTGAGCAGCGTTGGCGTCGTCTTCCTCGGGGGTTACACCGCGAGCACGTGTACCTGCGATCGGACGAATTTCCACGGTGTCGTCCGCCAGCCGGACATGCATCTCGGGCGAACTACCGACAAGTGAAAAATTGCCGCCGAAGTTGAGACAAAACATGTACGGCGAAGGATTGATGAAACGAAGACAGCGATAGAAATCGAGTGGTTCGCCGTCGAACGGCGCCTCGAATCGTTGCGATAAAACGACTTGGAACACATCACCTGCCGCGATGTATTCCTTCGCTCGGTTTACTTTTCGCTCGAACTCTTCGCGAGAGAAATTGCTTCGCGGCAGCGGCTGTTCTGCATCTTCGACGATCGAAACGAGCGGAAGATCGACAGGTTGCGTGAGATTTTGCTTAATCGAAGCCACGCATTCGACCGCGCGCGCATAAACCTCTTCCGGCGAACCATCGCCGAGAAATGCGTTGACGATGATTTTCAAGCTGCGCAGCCGATGATCGAAAACCAGAAGCGCGCTCGGAACCATGAACAACGCCTCAGGCAGTTGAAGTTCGTCTTGTTGCGCCAATGGAACTTTAGACTCGAAAAAATGGATTGCCTCGTAGCCGATAAATCCGACAGCGCCGCCGGCAAACCGCGGCAGTTCGGGTCGCGACACGAACTGATAACGCGCCATCAATTTTCGCACCTCGTCGAGGGGATCGCCGGTTGTTTCGAATCGCCGTTCGTTTCCGTTCTCGATGATTCGAACCTCGCGCCCGTAGCTTTGTAAAACCGCGCGAGCGTCGACACCGACGAACGAAAAGCGGCCCGAGCCATCGTTTTTTTCGGTGGACTCAAAAAGGAAACTGTAACCGCCGCGGTCCAGTTTCTTGAAAGCTGAAACTGGCGTTTCGCCATCCGCAATGAACTCAGCGAAAACAGGGATGACATTGCCGTGTTTCGCCAGCTCGATGAATTCGCCCAAAGTCGGAGTGACGTGCGCCATTGAGGTCATACAAGCGTCAAGAATCGCGCAAGGATTTTCTTGCCATCATGGGTAAGCACGGACTCGGGATGGAACTGCACTCCGTATACGGGGAATTCGCGATGGCAGAGCGCCAT
>JBARMF010000549.1:0-5360 GCA_049802315.1 Candidatus Udaeobacter sp. | reverse complement strand
GAATTCGTTCGAGCGACCGAACCCATTCGCACATTCCCTACACGATTTCCGGTGCTGGCTGTCGACCATATTTTCGTGAACCGCGCGGTCCAGCCAGTGAGCGTAACCGTACATCGTTCACCTCTCGCGCGGATTGCGTCCGATCATTTCCCCCTTATGGCGGAGTTCGTGCTCCCTCCTCCCCCTCGCCCTGAATAGGACACCGCGCTCTTTTGCAACAAATTTTGCGCCAGCTTCAAGTCCGATCTTCTTCGGATTTTCGTCTGCAGGGAACCGTGACGTCGTTGGTATTCGAATCAGATAAAAAGGGAAATTTAAACACAGGAGGGATACATGAAAAAACTTCTTTTACTTCCATTGGTTGCAATAGGACTCGCTTTGGTTCCAGCAAAACAAGCTGACGCTCAGGTTTCAGTTGGCATTGGAGGAGTAGGGATTGGCTTCGGTTATCCGGCGTATCGCTACGGCTACTACGGATATCCAGGATACGGGTATGGGTATTACCCGCGCAGCTACTACGGCGGATATCCCTATCGAACCTATTACTCTGGCGGCCGGACATACTACACCGGCCATCGTTCTTACAAGCATCATAAGCATTATTACCGCCACTAAAGCGGCTAAGTTGGGGTGAGGGCTAATCAGCTGGCTTGGAGCAATTCCAAGCCAGCTTTTTCTGTGTCTGAAGCCGAAGCGTTCACCTAAGAGCCTGATGCCCCTAAGAGAACCGCCCTTGTTACTTTCCAGACGAGGTTCGTTATGATGCTATTGCGGCGAGCAGCGGAGATTTAGCTTGTTGCTGTGACACCCGGCGGCGACTAGGAAGTCGTTGAGTCCTGCTGGTCGCGGCGTTTGCGAAAAAAATCCTGCAAGATCGCAGCACATTCTTTTTGCAAAACGCCCGACGTAATTTCGCACCGGTGATTGAAGGTCGGCATCTGCAGGAGGTTCATCATGCTCCCGGCGGCTCCGGCAGATGGATCTGCGCAGCCGAAAATCACGCGGCGGATTCGCGTGTGCACGACCGCGCCTGCGCACATAGCGCACGGTTCTTTGGTCACATAAAGATCGCAATCAGTCAGACGCCAATCGCCGATCGCTGCTTCAGCTTGCGTTAACGCCAGCATTTCGGCGTGCGCCGTCGCATCCTTGAGCAACTCGACTTGGTTATGAGCGCGCCCGATGATTTTGCCGTCGCGCACAACCACCACGCCCACCGGCACTTCGTCCGCTGCGTACGCTTTCTGCGACTGTCGCAATGCTTCGCGCATGAAATATTCGTCCGGCAACGGTTCGAGCATTCTTAACGTGTACCCACGGCCCTGTGGGCCGTCCAACGCATAACTGATGACATTTGACCGGCCCTACGCCGGTGGTTACAGAGGAAGCCCGCGCTTGCCCCGAAAAGTTCTTGCGCATATTAGGGACTGCCCATGCACGACAACATTGAATCGCATCTGGTCGAGAAACGCGTTTTCAAGCCGGCTTCGGGCTTCAGCAGTAAGGCACGGATCAAGAGACTGGCACACTATCGGCGAATGTATCGAGAATCGATCCGGCAGCCTGCCACGTTCTGGACGCGCGAAGCGAAGGAGCTGGTCTGGCGCGCGCCGTGGAAGAAGGTTGTCGAATGGAAGCCGCCGTTCGCGAAATGGTTCGTGGGCGGGAAACTGAACGTTTCGGAAAATTGCCTGGACCGGCATCTCGCAGGATCGCGTCGGAACAAGGCAGCAATAATTTGGGAAGGCGAACCCGGCGACAGGCGCACGCTGACCTACCAGCAGTTGCATCGCGAAGTCTGCCGCTTCGCGAATGTTCTAAAACGGAACAAAATCAAGAAAGGCGATCGCGTCATCATTTATCTACCGAACATTCCCGAAGCGGCGATTGCCATGCTGGCCTGCGCGCGAATTGGCGCGGTGCATTCAGTGGTGTTCGGCGGATTCAGCTCCGAGAGTATCCGTGACCGGATCAACGACAGCGGCGCGATTGCGCTCATCACCGCCGATGGCTCGTATCGTCGCGGCGGGATTGTGCCGCTAAAGAAAAACGTGGATGACGCGCTCCGCGATGGCACCTCTGTGCGGCGAGTAATCGTTTTTCGCCGTGCGGCAAACGACATCCACATGGAGGAAGGCCGCGACGTTTGGTGGCATCGAGAATTGGAATACGTGGATGCAAACTGTCCGCCCGTGCCCCTCGACAGCGAGCATCCGCTTTACCTTCTCTACACGAGCGGCTCCACCGGCAAACCGAAAGGAATTCTACACACTACCGGCGGTTACCTGGTGAACGTTTATTGCACCACCAAATACGTCTTCGATATCCGCGATGAGGATATCTTTTGGTGCACGGCCGATGTCGGCTGGGTCACCGGTCATAGCTACATCGTTTATGGTCCGCTCGCGAACGGCGCAACCGTTGTCATGTATGAGGGCGCACCGAACTGGCCCGAGCCAGATCGGTTCTGGAGAATCATCGAAGAGTATCGAGTGAACATTCTTTATACTGCCCCGACCGCGATCCGCGCCTTCATTCGTTGGGGCGATGATTGGGTCAGGAAACACGATCTCTCATCGCTACGGTTGTTAGGCTCAGTCGGCGAACCGATCAATCCGGAAGCCTGGATGTGGTACCACAAATTCATCGGCGGCGGACGTTGTCCCATCGTCGACACGTGGTGGCAAACTGAGACTGGGTCGATCATGATCACTCCGCTTCCTGGCGCGACACCAACCAAGCCTGGTAGCGGAACGCTTCCGTTCTTCGGCGTCGATCCGGCGGTCGTCGATCAAAGAGGGCAGGAAGTTGGTCCGAATGTCGGTGGCAAATTGATTATTCGCCGGCCATGGCCTTCGATGTTGCGCACGATCTACGGCGACAGGGCTCGCTACCGACAACAATATTGGAGCGAATTTAAAGGCAATTATCTCACGGGCGACGGCGCGCGCCGCGATGAAGACGGTTATTTTTGGATCGTCGGCCGCATTGATGATGTTCTGAACGTGGCCGGCCACAGACTCGGCACGTCGGAAATCGAGAGTGCGCTTGTCAGCCACCCGCGAGTGGCAGAGGCCGCGGTGGTCGGCAGACCGGATGAGTTAAAGGGTCAGGGCGTCGTTGCGTTTGTTACAGTGAAAAGCGGAGTTGAGGTTAGTCGCGCACTGAAGGAGGAACTGCGCAATCACGTCAGCAAGCAGATTGGCGCCATTGCAAAACCCGATGAAGTGCGTTTTGCCGAAGCGCTGCCGAAAACGCGCAGCGGCAAAATCATGCGGCGGCTCCTCAAAGAAATTGCCAGCGGCGCAAAGGTCACCGGGGATACGACGACGCTGGAGGACTTCAGCGTGCTCGCAAAGCTGGCAGCGCCAGAGGAATAGCCACATCTCTCCCACCCCACTTGTACGACACATGCGCCAAATGGAGCTGAAAAATCTTTTTCCAATGCCGAGTTCGTATAGCGTCTTCCCGTGAGTTTCTTTCGCACAGGCTTTCGCGAACTAGCCTTAAAGCTCAAGCGCCAGAGAACGCGTATAGCGCTGCGGCACGACAGGCGTCTTTTGCAAAAAAGTGAAATCAACCTCGGACGCGAGGGAACAGCGCAGGCAGCAAATTTTCCGGAGCTACGCAACGAGATCGTCGCGCTGAAGAAACTGGAACAGGAGCAAAAAGAAGTCGCGCTCCGGATTGCGCGGATCGACGAAGGCATAAAACGGATTGAAGAAGAACGCCAGCAAATCGCGCGGGAGCAGGCGAACGCAATTGCGAGAATCGAAGCAGAGAAGAAGCCGCTCCTTCAAAAGCGTAACCAGGCGAAGAGCACTGCGGAGGTCTGCGAACGAGAGCTCGCGAGCGTGGAGCGGCGTGTTCAGGAGAGCGAAGCTGCCGATCGCGATCTCTTGAAACAACTTTCCGATCTGCACGCGCTTGATCCCGCGCCTCCCGATCTCGACGCGCTCTCTGCCGGAATTATGACAAAACGGGCGCGCCTTCCGGACGAACGCGCCGAACTCGTGCGGGCGCGCTTGGGCAGCGCCGACGCAGTGCGTATGGCGAAGGAAAAGTTGAACACTACTGACGCCGAACTTGCCGCCGTGGAAAAAAACATGGCGCGCACGCGGAGCGAATTTGAAGTGCGCGACCGAAAACTGGCTGAGAGCGTTAAGACCCAGCAAGAAGCAGCGCGCGACGCGCGAACACGGCATCAGACCGTCGAAGAACGAAAGAATCCGGCGTATTTGAGCATCGGCCGACATTTGTCTGAGAAGGGCGTTGCTCCGCCGAATGCGCCGCATCTGCTGGAGGAGGCTCACCGTCGTAGGGCGGCCGTGGATTTGCAGTTAAAACACCAGGCAGAGCTGGCCCAGCTCTCCAGCCAAATCGATAAACAAGAGCTGCGAAAGTTCTACTTCAGCGCGTTTTCGGTTCTGGTTCTGCTTGCGATCACGTTGCTCGTTGTTTTCCAATCGCCGCGCGGCCGTGAATGGCTTCCGCAGGCAACCGATACCATCCTGTCGATCAATGCCGATCAATTCGAACGCGCAAACCTTGCAAAGCGCTGGCCCGATGAGAAGCCCAAATTCTGGCCCGCATTGATCGGCCCCGCTGCTTCTGTTCCGGGATTGAATCCTTCGCGAGATACAGCGCGCATCACTCGCGCACTCACAACGGACGAGAACGGTGAAACCAAAGAGTTCAACCTCGTCCAAACCCGTCGCGGCCTTGCCAAAGTGGTTCGAACTGTCGCCGACGACAAGAATTTCAAAAGGCGCTCGATCAACGGTTTGCCTGTTTGGGAGCGACAGTCCAGCTCCGCTGACGGTACAGCGGTCAAACCGATTTTTGCACTCGCGCGCGTGGGACCAGCAACGCTCGCCGTTGGCGCGCCAGAACAAGTGGATGAACTGGTACTCGTGCGGCTGGGAATGAAGCCGGACCTGAAAATCACCGGGCAACTGTTCGATCGTTTCCAAGCTCTCGATCACGAGAGCGCGCTGCGGCTCATATCGCGCGATCCGCCGGACCTCTCCCGCATTTTCCATCCGATCTTTTCGCGTGAATTAATCGATGTCTCGCAACTAATCGGCCTTGCAGTGAACCTGCAAAATCCAGTAAAAGCCAGAATTCTCATCAAAGTGAATGCTCCGAAAAATGCCGCCAACGTTGCGCGCGATTTGCGCACCAATCCGGACCAATGGCTTCGCTTGGCTGACTCATCGCTGTTGCTTTACTCTCAG
The DNA here is from genome assembly GCA_049802315.1 of Candidatus Udaeobacter sp. GTDB lineage: Bacteria > Verrucomicrobiota > Verrucomicrobiia > Chthoniobacterales > UBA10450 > Udaeobacter. The sequence goes on along the minus strand of JBARMF010000549.1, from coordinate 123 downwards.
CCGCCGGAAATCCAAACACAGGGCAACTCCAATCTCGAGTTGCGTTTCACGATGCCCGAAGAGAGCGCACGTCTTCTCCTCGAACGCCTGGCAAAAATGGATACTCCCGCGGCGGTAGCAGCG
>JBARMF010000548.1:0-12963 GCA_049802315.1 Candidatus Udaeobacter sp. | reverse complement strand
AGCTCAAACGGACTCATTCACCGTGCCGTGGAGCGACACGGTTCGTTTTGTCCGACAACTTAGTCACGATTTGCGCAATGATTTGAACGCGATCGAACTGCAGTCGGCTTACATCGGTGAACTGACGGAGGACCAGGAACTGACGAGTGAGATTAAGCGTTTGCGTGAAGTCGTGTCAGGCATGAATTCGACGTTGCAACTGCTTTCGAGAGCTGTCGGAGAACCTGCACCCAATTTCGTTACTTATCCGGCGTGCGAATTTTTGACCGACATGCGCACGCAAATAGAGCGCAGTCTTTCAAAAGAAGACCACGAGGTCACATGGGACGTGCAACTTCAGGATGAGATGCTGAACATCGATCCGCAGCTGTTCCAGGAAGTGTTTGCGGAGCTTTTTGCCAACGCTTTCCAGCATGATCGAGGCAACGGCGCATTGGTTGCAAGAGCCAGAATCAGCGATGGGAAGTTCGTCTTCAGCCTCCTCGAACCAAAAGCAGTCTTCTCTTCGGACACGCAGAATTGGGGGCGGGAACCACTCCGCAACATCAGACAGAGGCATTATGGCCTTGGTCTGAACCGCGTTCGCGCTATTGTCGAAGCGCACGGCGGAAAGTTGCAGGCTCAACACGACCCCAAGGCGGCGACGCTCATTTCGACGATGACGCTCCCGATTTCGAGCCCCCAACCCGAAAATGCTTGAACCTCAAGGCATTCTCGCAGTTTAAGCAACTGCAAGCCACCGCACGTGCGTAGTACCAGCAGCGCCAAGTAATGAAGACCGAGAACCATCGCGTCCTGATCATCGACGACGAGCGGCCGGTGTTGATGACAGTGGACGCCTTACTCAAGCGCCATGGTTATCATGTAGATGCAGCGGCCACAGCGTCGCAGGGCCTCAAATTGCTGAAATCAAATTCGCCATCGCTCGTCTTGCTAGATCTGCAACTGCCGGACGCCCATGGATTGGAAATGCTCGATCAAATCAAGACAGAGTTGCCCAAAGCCCAGGTGATCATTCTGACGGCGCATGACTCGCTGCATAACGCCATCGAGTCGATCAAACGCGGCGCTTACCATTTTATCAGCAAGCCTTACGCGCCGGAGGAACTTCTGAGCCTTGTGGAGAAGGCGTTGGAGAAACAGTTCCTGCTTCGGGAAGCTGAACAACTACGAGAGAAAACGGAGCAATTGGAGAAGCGGCTGGAAATCGCCGAAGCGCGACCTGCCCCAATTTTTAAGAGCAAACCAATGCAGGAGATTGAGGAGCTGATCGGGGCGATGGCGCCCTCGGATGCGAATGTTCTTATCGCCGGCGAAAGCGGCGTGGGCAAGGAAGTGATTGCCAACACGATTCACGCCCGCAGCCGGCGCGCTGAACAACCGATGGTGAAGCTCAATTGCGCTGCATTCCCGCAAACGATGATCGAGGGAGAACTTTTCGGTTACGTCAAAGGTGCGTTTACCGGAGCGATGCAAGATTTCCCCGGAATGATCGCCGCGGCAGATGGCGGTACGCTGTTCCTTGACGAAATATCCGACATGCCGGCTGATTTGCAGACGCGGTTCCTGCGCGTGCTGCAAGAGCGCGAGTATCGACCGCTCGGCAGCACGCAGACGATGAAAGCGAATTTTCGTGCCATCGCTGCGACTAACCGGCCGATTCCCGAAGCGCTAGCCGAGAATCGGTTGCGCTCCGACTTGTACTACCGTTTGAACACTTTCCAGATTGAAGTGCCACCGTTGCGAAAACGAAGAGAGGACATCCCACCGTTGATCGCCCAATTCGTTAGGCAATTTTCTCAACAACTCGGCAAATCGGAGCCGGACTTTTCACCGGATGCATTTCAGAAATTGCTCGATTATTCGTGGCCGGGAAATGTTCGCGAACTGCAAAACGCCATCGAATACGCGGTGGTACTGGCGCGAGACGGCGTGATTGGCGTTAAAGAGCTGCCGGCAGAAATACAGTTGCCTCCGGCGTTACAGCAAGCCGAGCTCGGAGGATTGCCCCGGAAGGGCGTGCAAACGCTCGATGACTTGGAGCGGAACGCAATTCTCCAAGCGCTCGCCGAATGCCGCGGAAACAAGAAAAAAGCAGCCGAACTGCTCGGGATTCAGCGACCCACCCTTTACAATAAGCTGAAACGCTACGCGATTGACTTGTAGGTTTATCCAAGGACTGACGGCTTCCCAGCCGTCACAATCTGAAACGACGGCTGCCCAAGCCGTCGCTCCTTGTTACTCGCCGCGATAGATGCAACGCGCAGTGGGTGTTTCGTGCACCACTATTTCGCAGAGGCCGGGACATTGAGGTTCTAATTTCTTCCAGAACCATTCGGCCATGTTTTCGATCGTCGGATTTTCCAATCCTTCGATCTCGTTGAGATAGGTGTGGTCCAGGATTTTTAGCAGCGGCTTCATCGCAGCACTAATGTTCGCGTGATCATAAACCCAGCCAATCGTTGGATCGACCTCGCCCTCGACAGAAACTTCAACCTTGAAACTGTGTCCGTGCACCCGCCGGCATTTGTGGCCCTTCGGCGCTTTAGGCAAAGTCTGCGCCGCTTCAAATGAGAAATCTTTGGTTAATCGCGCGCGCATAGTCAGACTCCGCGCTGAGTCGGCTTCCAGATGAATTTGTGCATTTGTAGTTGAAAACGGACGTTCAGTTTGTCGGCGAGAATCCATTCCACGATTTCGCGCGGGTCGATTCTGCCGAAAATTGGAGAAAAGAGCACGGCGCGACAGCAGGAGGGAAGCTTGTGGCGCTGCACTTTATCGCGCGACCACTCGTAATCTTCGCGCGAGCCGATGACGAACTTCACTTCATCGCCAGCATTGAGGTGGTCAATGTTCGACCAAAGATTCTTGTCCACTTCCCCGCTCCCCGGGGTCTTTAGATCCATGATACGGTGCACGCGCGGATCGACTTTCGATATGTCATGCGCACCGCTGGTTTCGAGCAGCACCGTGTAACTTGAGTCACATAGCATCGACATCAACGGCAGCACGTTCTTCTGTAATAATGGCTCCCCGCCAGTAATCTCGACCAACGGGCATTGATACGCTGCGACCGAGTCCAGAATTTCTCCCAAGCTTCGTTTGTTCCCGTCGTAAAAGGCGTACTCCGTATCACAATAGTTGCACCGCAGATCGCAGAATGTCAGGCGCACGAAGACGCACGGCGAACCAGCCCAGGTGCTTTCGCCCTGAATGGAGTGATAGATTTCGTTAATTGTCAGCGTTCGTTCGCGCTCTGACATGTCGTTGAAGATTTCTGCTGATCGGATGTAGAACGTCTTATGCGAACAACTGCAAAGCAAATTTCTCCGCTAAATTCGCATTGTCTTTCAGTGCGCCCAGTGGCATATCTCGGGCTCGGGACCTCTCCAAAAATCCCGATTTTACCAAGATTTTTTGATTGACGGGTATATGCCGCCAATCTAGTCTCGCCGCCATGCGCCCCGGTTATGCTCTGTACATCCATCGCTTCGCTCACATGAGTGTGGGAAGAACGTCGGTACTCGTCGCAGCGATGTTCTTCGCAGCGGTTCTCGCTACGCAAGCACAGGAGTCTGTTGAAGAGGTGGCTCTACCGCCGTGGTCGGAGCCAACGCTTCCCTCGAATGAACCCGCGCCGTCGACGCAAGCGGCGCCACTGCCTCCCGCGCCAGAACCGGTGACTTCTGCACCAGAACCGTTGCCTCCTACAACAACCGAGACCTTACCTTCTTCGTCTGAATCGGTGCCTTCGTCCGAGCAGGCGTTTCCGTCGTCACCCAACCCGTGGTCGCCTTCAACGAACTACAGTAGTGCGCAAACAACCGTTGTTCCGCCGGCCGTCGCAACAGGTCCTTATGGAGGCGGAAGTTATAACGCATTCCCAGCCGGCGAGACGGTTTACTCGGACGAAACGCGTCGCTTTCACTACGTACTACGACTGACAGTGCGAGGCGTGTGGGATGACAACATCTTTATCACTCACACGAACAAAGTTTCTGATTATTATTTCGCGATTGAGCCGTCGATCAGTATCGGTTGGGGCGACATGGAGGGTCGCAGCAGAAGCTATCTGCGATTGGACTACATGCCGAGCGCTATTCTGTTCGTCGATCACTCGGATCAAGACGCATTTAATCAGTATATTCACCTTGAGGGAGGATTTAATACCGGCCGGTTGTCAGTAAGTCTCTCCCAGGACATAGCGATTCTCGAATCGGCAAATCTCAACAGCTTCTACGATACGACGGGCCTGTGGGCGAATACCGACGCAAGCGCCCCTACACGGGTCAACATCTTCTACACGCGATTGAGGGCAAGTTACCAACTGACCGGGAAAATGTATCTCCAAGGCGAGCTTGATTCCCCGAGCTACGCCTATCCCAATCATATTAGCGACTACACTGTTGCTGGCGGCCTTTACCTTTACTACAATTGGCTGCCAAAGCTATCGGTGGGCATCGGCGGCACCTTCGGGTACACCTGGGTCGATGAGCCAAGCACGAACCAAACTTTCGAGCAGATAAATCTGCGCCTCAATTATGAGGTGACGTACAAATTAAGCCTATATGCTTCGGGCGGCGTTGAGTTCCGCCAGTTCGACGGGAACCGCGACACTTACGACTCACCGGTATTTGAAGTCGGGGTAGCTTATCATCCCTTCAGCGGCACCAATATTTCACTGGCGGCTGGGCGGCTGATATATCCTTCCGGTTACGTTTCTAACCAAGATTTTGGGGCCACATACGTTGCGGGCCGGTTTCAGCAGCGTTTATTTAACCGTGTTTATTTGGGCTTGGGCGCCGGCTACGAACACTCGAATTACTTCACCACTGACCGGGACGTCAATGCGACACGGGATGACGACTACTGGTTTATCGAACCGTCGGTTGATGTGGCAATTACCAGGTGGCTGAGCGCCGGGGTATATTACCTGCACCGCGAGGACATCAGCAACGAAGATTTCTTCAGTTGGGACGACAATCAAGTCGGCGTCCGGGCGACGGTCAGGTTCTAAACAGGGTTTGAATCGTTTGCGAGGTGGGACAGAGGGGTGGTTGACGGTGGCGCTCGCGCTGTTGCTGCCAGGCTTCATGTGGGCGCAAACCATGCCAGGGACAGCCGCGTCACAGTCTGCCGCTACCTCTACGTCGCGAGCGGCTACCTCGGCGCCCGTATCAACCGGCGTGAGCGCGCCAGCGGGTTACGTTTTGAATCCTACCGACCAGGTGACGATCGAGGTTTTCGGCGAAGACGATCTGCGCACAAGCGGTCGACTGAACCCCGAGGGCAACTTGAGCGTGCCATTGCTGGGGTCGATCCATTTGGCAGGACTAACTCTGACGCAGGCAGTTTCAAAACTCACAGAGCTGTACAGCCGCGATTATCTGGTCAACCCAAAGATCAACGTCACGCTTCTGAGCTACGCAAGAAAGCGTTTTTCGATTTTGGGTCAGGTAGGTCACCCCGGCAGCATCGAAATGCCTGAGGGCACCCAGGAGGGTATCGATATATTGGAGGCGATCGCGTTGGCTGGTGGATATACGCGCATCGCCTCGCCGGAAAGAATAACCGTGCGACGACAAAGCGCCAGCGGGGATCAGATCTTCAAAGTTAATGCGAAGCGCTTCACCAAGGGAAAGGGCGGAGGTTTTCTCGTCAAGCCGGGTGATACCATCAACGTCGGCGAAAGTATTTTTTAGCCAGAATTTTTTGCCGTCGCCTTTGCGGACGCACTTCTTGGTGTAAGGTTGCAGCCAATATTCTGCCGTGATTGACCCTGCCCAATCTCTGAGGGGAGCGACCGTTGCGCCCAATTCCGACAAACCGAGCGCGCCTTTGACAGGGGAGTACGCCGATGGATCACACACTTTCGATTTTCGCCGGTATTGGCATTCTTTCATAGAACGTATTTGGATCGTCGCGATCTGCGTTTTAGCTGGCCTTTTCCTGGCGCTGGGTAACCTCGCGCGGACACCGAAGCTCTACCAAGCCCACACGGTTTTGGATGTGGAATTTGAGGAGCCGAGTTTCATTCCAACCACGGATTACGCGACGCGGACGCGCTCGATGTTTCTGGCCAGCGGGGAGGCGCTGCGAACGATCGAACAAAATCTCACTAACCCAACACTTCTAGCGCGAGTCGTGCGCTCCGAAGGTTTGGCGCAGGACGGCGGACGCGCTCTTCTGGGCCAGAGTGTCGTAGCCAATAAGAGTTCCGGCGCGGCCGAGCGCACGGATCCGTCGCAGCCTGACAACAAGACCCAGAACGCCAGTGGCGTCACGACGTTTACGCCGCTTGAAGATGGGTTGGGTCGAGCAATGGCCGGTATGGTGCATCCGGCGATCCGCCGCGGCACGCGCCTGATCGATTTGTACGTGACGCACGGCGATCCAGCCATGGCACAGCGTCTCGTCGAAGCAGTCGGTCGAGAGTACATCCGCAACTCAATCGAGCGCCGCGCGTCAGCGAGCGAGGACGCATTGCGTTATTTGTTGGAGGAAGAAGAGCGATTGAAGAGGAACCTCCAAAAAAGTGAGGCCGCCGCCGCCGAATACAAGGCAAAAAACCCAGACGCTCTGCAACTAGGCGGGGGCACAGCTGCGACGGGCTCACAGGGAGCTGGCGGAGCTAAGGGCGGCTTGGTAGAGGACAACCTGCAAGACATAAATACCAAATTGTCGGGAGCGAGGGACGAGCAGATTCGTCTCGAAGGCCAGCTCCAGCAAGTCGATCAGCTTGGCAGTAATATCGACGCCTTGCTCGCGATTTCGAGCATCGCTGCCGCGCCAATGGTGTCTTCCGCGCGCAGCAATATTATACAGATCGAAGCGGCGATCACTACCCTCGCCTTACGATACAAGGAGAAGCACCCCAGAATGATGGCGGCCAAGGCTTCGCTGGTCGAGGCGAAAGATAAGCTCCGTCAAGCGGTCTTGGCGCAACGTCCGATTCTGCGCAATACCCTCGAGCAGACCAAAGCCACAGAGGCCAGCTTGCAACAGGCTTTGCAAGCCCAGCAGGGCGTCGCGGTCAACCTCAACCGCACAGCGATCGGCTACCAGGAATTAGCGCGACAAGCCGAAACTGATCGTGCGTTGTACGAAAGCGTCCTTCGGCAGATAAAAGACACGAACCTGGCAAAAGACGTCAAGGCGAATGCGGTCAGCGTGATTGAACATTCCCCGCTTCCGAACTCTCCTGTTAGTCCTCAGCCCAAGAAAACGATCCTGCTGGGCCTGCTTGGTGGTCTCGCTGTCGGTTTAGCTTTCGTTTTTGGAATCGATGCACTGGATCGTTCTATCAAAACTGTGGACCAGGCAGAAAGCACGCTGGGTCTTCCTGTTTTTGCAGCGGTTCCCGATACTGATGAAGGACCCGTTGGCCGGCTGAAACGCCGAAAGAAAGCTGTCGGAAGTTCGAACTATCGCGTCGTGGTACAAACTCCCGAAAGTCCGGCGGCGGAAGCGTTCCGCAATTTACGCGCCGCACTTTCTCTTCTGGGTCCGGAAGCCGAGCGAAAAGTTTCGCTTTTCACCAGTGCTGTGCCCAACGAAGGCAAAAGTTTCACCAGCGCCAATTATTCGCTTGCACTGGCCCAGCAGGGTTATCGCGTGCTGCTAATTGATGGGGACCTCCGCCGGCCGAACGTGCACAAGATTTTCCGGTTCCCGAATGCGCGAAACAATTCCGATGAAGACAGCGCGCCAGGAGTGACGGATTGTCTGGTGGGTGAAGCAGACGTCGCCTCGGCAGCGCGTCAGATTCCCGCCGGAGAAATCCAGCTGGTCGATGAGAGCGTTGAGCTGACGGAAAACATTCTCGCCGCGACAGGTGGCCAGCTATTTGTTCTTGCAGGTGGACGACGCGCGCCCAATCCCGCTGAGATTCTTGCCGGACCGTTCTTCGGACAGCTGATCGCTAAGGCTGCAACCCTGTTTGATCGCGTCGTGATCGATAGCGCACCGATCCTTGCAGTCAGTGACACTCTCCTCATGATGCCACATGTCCAAACTGTCTGCATTGTGGTTCGGGCGGCAAAAACACCGCGGACAGCAGTCCACCGCGCGATTACCTTGCTAGCTAAGTCAGGAATTCGCCCGGCTGGTCTGGTCTTGAATCGATTGCGGCGGGGTCGAGGGGTCGGCTATTATTACTATTACGCTTCGCCTGGTTATGGCAAAAACGAGGGAGCGTATTCTCGCACTTACAGCTACAGTCGTCGATCCAAGCCGGACCACGAAGGTAACGGAGCGTAGCGCCCCGTCATCAGCCTGCTATAAGCCTGATGGTTTGGTGGACGGCGATCAGTTTAGTTTTACAGCAACTTGGATCTTTGCTCCTATCTGAACCTTTGGTGCCACAATCTGCTTCCCCAGCAAAAACCCAAATATGTTGCCACGTACAGCTGGATCGATTCGATCTGACCTGGGAAATCGACCAACGCGTTCAGCGCCACTCCTATGAGCGCTGTGATAACTAACGGCTGCAGCACGCGCCTTCGCGGCGCCCACTCCCGCCTGGCGTGCTCTTTGTAACTGCGAATACTCACTGTGATTCCTCCGAAGAAGAGCAGCGCCCAAAGAATTCCTCCCACCCAGCCCCATTCCAGCAGGGTCTGCAGATAATCCTCGTGCAGAAATCTCCATGTCCCGGGCACCTGGTCGCTCCCAGTGCGATTGTATGTTGGAAACACAACGCGAAACGTCCCTGGCCCAAACCCGAACAATCCGGCGTGCGGCAACGCACGGACGGCTACGCGCGAAGCCTGCCAGCGAGCGTCGTTTGGAATGTGCTCGCTCTCTAACCGCCAGCGCTTAAGCGCCTGTTCGAAATGACTGGCCTGCGCAAACGCAATAAGCGCTAAACCAATGGCAAGCGCTCCTACCAGAGCGACGCTTTTACCACCCGATAGCTTGCGAAGAAGCATCGGTCCAAATTGCACGAAAATCGCAATCAGCAACAGGAGCGCGACCAGTTGTGCCATGCGCGACGTATTCGCCAGTACCGCGGCCATGGTTATGAGAAAAACGCTCGTCCACATCGCGCGCATCCACGGATGGGATTCCCTGGCAAAGGCCCGGATAACTAGTCCGAAACTCAATGGCCACACCAGGTTTAAGAATGCGCCAGCATTACCGTGATAATAGTAAGTTGCAAAAAATGTGTTTATTCGAAGGGGCCACGCTGTTGGTGGTTGCCAGAAGATCATATCCGCACCGGTGGCTTTCTGGAGTAAACCAAGAAGCGCTATCGAACCGCCAACCAGACCAATCACATACCACAAGCGAAGCAACCATCGGCTGCTTTGAGAAAGATCTGCGACAAACAGGATTATCCCCAGAAGCAAAGCGCCTCGGATCATCCACGCAGCGCTGATCGGGTAATCAACGGAGCCGGTCACAGGCGGCGCGAAGTTGTGTAGCGGTACAAAAACAGAAAAATCCGAGTCGCAGACTGACTTCGCGTTAAAGACCATCCAGCCGCCCACGCAGATCAAAGCCGCTGTTAAGAACAACAGAAGCCATGGAAATCGCGGCGTTCGTCTGCCAACAAGCAACTCAATGGCCCAAAGAGCGAGTGCACCGAGTAACACCCAGTTTGTTATTCGGATGCTTTCGGATGTTGTGCCGCCGTACGCCCACGGCGCATAGGCCAGCGCAGCGAAGAAAATCCAGCGTGATGCGCTGCGGATGGCGTGAGAAATCACATGTTAGACGTCAGACGATTCTGGTCTCCGACTTCTGGCCACCGGTTTCCATGGAATCACCGTCCCTTGCCAAATAGCATCGTGTATAACGTTTTCAGCACGATCATCGCATCTAGCTTTAGGGAGTAATGCCGGATGTAGTAAAGGTCATATTTTAACTTCTCGACCGCGTCCTCGTCACTCTCTCCGTAGGGATAATTGACCTGCGCCCATCCGGTGATTCCTGGCTTAACCAGGTGCCGAAAATGATAAAATGGAATTGTATGCTCATAACGTTCGGCGCACTTACTCCACTCCGGGCGTGGACCAATTAGACTAATGTCTCCTTTAAGCGCGTTCCAAAGCTGCGGCAGCTCATCGAGCCGAAGTTTCCGCAGCAAACGCCCCATAGACGTCACACGACGATCGCCTTTTCGCGTGTAAATGTCCTCGTCCGCTTCATCGGAGGGTCGCATTGTTCGGAATTTAAAAAGAATGAACCGTCTTCCGTCACGGCCGACTCGTTCCTGCCGGAAAAACACCGGACTGCCGTCCCGGATCCGGATTAGCAGAGCGACAAGCACAAAGATCGGAGCGCAAATGATCAGTGCTATTGACGAGGCAACGACATCGAAAAGCCGCTTGAGATAATGGTAAGGAGAAGTGCGAGCCAGCTGAAAACCACTCTGGAGCGGCCAAAACGGATCGATGATGCCGAGCGGCAGATAACGCCATTCAGTTTCATAGAAGGATTCGAGCGTGTAAACGCGCGTCTCCTGAAATTGCGCGTGCACCAGGCGCTCGAGCAGCTGCGTGCTCAGTGAGCTCGCTTTCGCAGCGAGAATGATCCCGCTATAACGTTTGTCGAGATTATTTAACTTTGCGGCGAGATTTCCCTGCAAAATCGGCGATCCTTGACCAGCAATCGGCTGGCCCACCCGTTCGTCATTCACATCTACGAACTCGAGCTGTTGTCCGTTTGATGACTTGCTGTACGCTTCGTAAAAGCGAGCCGCCGTCGCGCCACCACCGATGACAAGAAACGATCGCCCGGCACTGCTGGCAACCATGTACTGCCGAATCAATCGGCGGTAAACCAGCGACAGGGGAAGAAAAATCGCGAAGCTCAAAAGGAGCACTCCGCGGCTTGGCTTCATCGTCTGATCAAACGTCGCCGCGGAATAAATCACCATCGCACTGATCACGCCCGCCGCGATGACGGCGAGAATGTGTTCGGCTGTATAACCGAGAGTCAACTTTTCGACACTGCGATCGTAGCCGCCGACAAAATAAAGCGCCGTCACGATCACACCGAGCTGGATCAGCTCGATGAAGAAGAACTGAAACGGCGTAGCATAGAACGCATCGTACCTAAACCAACCTACAATTCGATAAATTGCGAGCCAGCTCACTATATCCAGGAAGAGGTACAGCAGTGCAGACGACCATTCTTGGCTGAGGAAATGCGACCACAGACCGGTCCTGCCGAGGCGGCGAGCGGTACTGGCGGGCTTGCCGAAGCCTTCGGAGCGCTCCTGAAACTGAAGCAGCCTCTGAGAGATCATCTGCGATTCTTTGCTGTTCGCCATGAGGGCCAACAATTATATGCTTAATCGCGGCCAAGTGAAAGATGACTTTGTTTCGAGTGTGGCCCGGTTGGCGGGTCGCCGCGGCTACCCCGCGAGCAGTTGTCGCGACCGCAAATCAAGCAAACCTGGACGCGGCCGCTACTCTTGACGCTCCAAGCCGCATCCATAATCTGAAACCACGCCGATCGACCGGCACCAAATCGTAACGTGAATATTTTGGCAGCCTTTTATCGCTCGTCGGTTGGGAAAAAAATGATCGTCGCCGTCACCGGCATCATTTTGATCCTTTTCGTTATCGGGCACCTGCTAGGCAATCTGCAGATTTTTCTGGGTCCTGATTGGGTCAACGGTTACGCGCAACACCTGCGCGATCTCGGTCCTTTGCTTTGGGTAATCCGTTTCTTTCTGCTCGCGGCTGTCGTCGTCCATATTTACGTGACCATCCAACTCGCGATCGAAAACCGCCGTGCGCGACCGCAGGCCTACGTCGAGCGGGAGTATGTGAAAGCAACGATTGCTTCGCGCCACATGGTGATGAGTGGGTTGATCGTCCTTGCGTTTATCATTTACCACATTGCGCATTTCACGGTGCGCGTCACCGATCCCCGGTTTGGTTTGCTCAAAACCGATCCGCTCGGGCACTACGACGTTTACTCAATGATGGTGTACGGATTCCAAAGTTATTACGTCTCCGGGTTTTACCTTCTTGGTCTCTTTCTGCTCGCGCTTCATCTCAGCCACGGATCGTCGAGCTTCTTTCAATCGCTTGGATTTAATGACAGGAAACTGACGCCGCGTCTCGCGTCAGGCGGCCGAATTTTCGCCTGGCTTCTTTTTATCGGCTACACGTCGATTCCTGTCGCGATCCTGACTGGCATTGTTAAGCCGGCACAGCAGCTGTAAACAGAACGACTGAGCTGCCTACAGATCAATGACCTGCACGCCTTCGGACACGGTCCGTTTCGCGTAAAGATCGCTTAAACGCTTGGTCATCGGTCCGACTTTCCCGTCGCCGATTTGACGATTGTCTACCTTGAGCACGCCGGCTAGTTCGCCCATTGTCCCAGTGCAAAACATTTCATGCGCACCATAGACATCGACGAGTGACAGATCAGTCTCGACGCAACGGATCTTTTCGGCAGCGCAAATCTCGATCACAGTCGCCCGAGTTATCCCCTCGGGGCACGCTAGAACGCGGCCTGTTGCCAACTCGCCGCTTGCTCGCGGTTCACCGGAGTTGCGCACAATGAACACGTGCGTCGCGTTCGTTTCAGCAACGAACCCGCGTGTGTCGAGCATGAGTGCATCGTCCGCGCCCGCGTTGTTCCCTTCGATCTTTGCCAGGATCGAGTTCAACAGGTTGGCATGATGAATACGCGCATCGAGCACATCCGGCGGCGGGCGGCGGATCTTACTCGTGATTAAACTCAGCCCCGTTTTCGCATAAACGGGCGGCTTATATTCAGCGAGCACGATCAATGTCGGCCCGCTTTGGTTGAGTCGCGGGTCCATGCCCGAAGTGATCTTTACTCCGCGTGTCAGCGTGAGCCGAATATGCGCGCCGTCCCGCATTTTATTTGCAGCGAGCGTGCGTTTGATTTCGTCGATTATTTTTTCGCGTGTCGGAATTTCCTCAAACGAAAGCGCGCGGGCTGAACGTTCAAGGCGATCGAGGTGCTCGTGTA
>JBARMF010000547.1:0-4760 GCA_049802315.1 Candidatus Udaeobacter sp. | reverse complement strand
TCGCTTTTGGCATCGCGCCCGATCTTTTGCTCGTCATATCGCGCCTGAAGCCGCTTTGCTGCTTCACCCACGCGGTGCCGAATGAACGCAGTCGCCACCCGGCGCCCTATAGCCAGGTGTCTGGCGGTGAAATGAACGACGGTGATCATTCTGTAAGCCGGATTGCCGAGACAAAAATCTGGGACATGGTCGCCCACGCTGCGCGCCTGTTCGCGATCAGCACTCGTCGTCAACACGACGATGGTGACGTGTCCGTCGGCTGTAGAAAGTTTGTTGCCGTCCAGGTCGAGAAGGCTAATCGAATAGTTCTTGCCGGTTGAAAGCGCGCCACGCCCAGGCGTGGCGACGAGAAGAAGCGCCGTCGCCAGTGACAAAAAGATTTGAAGTGCACGCACACTCACAACCAAGCAAATTGCCGAGGATGCGCCGCACTGACAACTCTCAGCTCCGCCGCGCGTGTTCTTTTTCACTACGGCGCGTAAACGCGAAGTTGAGCTGGCTTTGCCTCTCGATGTTTTTCGCTTGCGCGTTGGCTGGATGCGATCAGATCGGCAATTCCCGTCACGCTCAACTGACGCAGGACGCAGACAGTAAATCAGCCCAGGGCGACTTCGAACGCGCGGTGAACCTCTATGAAGCCGCACTCGATGACAGCCCACGCGGTGCCGAGATCCACTACAAACTCGCTCTTATCTACGATGATAAGCTCAACGATCCCGTGGGTGCCCTGCACCATTTCAAACGTTACCTGGCGCTAAGTCCAAATGGCCCGCACGCAAAAGACGTCAAGAATTCGATCAAGCGCGACGAGATCGCTACGCTAACGGCGTTGTCCAGCGATTCCGCTATTACTCGGGCGGAAGCGGCGCGGTTGCGCAACGAAAATCTAGCGCTGCACAAGCAACTGGAAGAGCGCGCAGTATCGCGAACCGCATTTGAGAAGTCGGAACGAAGTGACGCCAGGAAATCAAAGAAAGCGGGCCAAACCTACGTTGTGCAGTCAGGGGACACGCTCGTTTCGATTTCGCGAAAGTTTTATAAATCTCCGAAACGGTGGAAAGCCATCCTTGAAGCGAACAAAAAGAATATTCGCGATCCAAAAGATCTCACGGTCGGCCAGACGTTGGTCATTCCTTAAATAAGCTGTAGCCGTTTATCCGAGACCAAGCCTCACTTTTCTAACCCGATCAACTCGCGTTGCCAGGGAACCAGCAAGACCGTTGCCCGCGCAGGATCAGCTGCAATAGCTTCCAGAGCGCCGCGCGATGCAACGAAAGACCGCTCCAGTCCAAGTTGTTCGGCCACGCTGTCGCGCCGTTCGCGTAACTCGTCGGCGCGCTGACGCATTTCGGCGGACGGTCGAGAACCGGCGCGGCGACGCATAACCGGCCAATCCGATTGCGGCGATTGCAACGCAACTTTTGCTGCTTCACGGAACGTCTGCCGCCGTCGAGCTGAAAAATGTTTGTAATCGGGCACCTGACCCGAGGCGAAACTTTCCGCCGCCTTCAAGAGATCGCGGTTTTGTAAAATATGAAATGGCGGTCGATCAGCCATTTCGGCTTCCCCGTCCCGCCACTGCCATAACGCGCGAAGAACCGCTCCCGTATACGAGTCCAGCGTGCCCGCTCCTCCGATGCGCCAAAGTTCATCCTGGACCCGTTCGCGCTCGGCGGCAGCCAACTCAATGGCACGCTCGCAAGATTGCCGGAACCAATCGCGGCGATGAACTCGCTCGAGCTCGTCCTCTAATTTTGCGGCAAGCGGCAACAAGTAATGCACGTCGTCCATCGCGTATTGCAGCATCCGCGCCGGCAGCGGTCGCAACGCCCAATTTGCCTTTTGCGAATGTTTGTGAAGCTCGACATCGAAGAAGCGCTTCACCAGCGCGCCCAGACTGAATTCGCGGATGCCAAGCAATCGCGCGGCAACGACTGTGTCGAAAATTTTGCTCGCCGTGAAATTCAAACCGCGCCGGAGCATCCGCAGATCGTAATCCGCAGCGTGCAAAATAATTTCTCGCGGTTCTATTACTTGGCGCAGCGGCCCCAAATCGACATTGCTCAATGGGTCGACAATAAAATCGCAAACCGACACCGTGACGGTGGATGGAACGCTGATCTGCACCAAACAAAGTTTTTCCCGGTATGAATGCAGACTGTCTGCCTCGGTATCGATCGCGATGCGATCGGCCGCTTGAATTTGCCGAATCAAATCGGCGAGGTTCTGCTCCGACGCGATAACGTCGTCTGATGCAGATTTTGCGGGCGCCATTTCTCTCACCGCAGTCCGCTCAACAACAATTCGGCGTTCGTTTTGGTCGCATGCAGGTTATCGATGAGTTTTTCCATCGATTCGAGCGGCGGCAACGCGGCCATTGTTTTGCGCAGCATCAGCACGCGTTCCCATTCGTCTGGGTGATAAAGTAATTCCTCGCGTCTTGTAGCCGAGAGCATCGGATGAATCGCCGGATAAATTCTTTTCTCCTGCAGCCCACGGTCAAGATGCAATTCCATGTTTCCCGTGCCCTTGAACTCTTCGAAGATCAGTTCGTCCATCCGGCTGCCGGTTTCAGTCAATGCAGTTGCCAGTACGGTAAGGCTGCCGCCTTCTTCCGCGTTTCGCGCCGATCCGAAAAATTTCTTGGGTTTGCTCAGCGCTTTCGCTTCGACGCCGCCCGACATGATGCGGCCTTTGCCCGGCTCCAGATTATTATAGCCTCGCGAAAGCCGTGTAAGGCTGTCGAGCAACAACACTACGTCACGTTTCATTTCCACGAGACGTTTCGCGCGTTCTATTACCATCTCCGCGACTTGCACATGCCGCTGAACGTTTTCGTCGAAGTTTGAATGATAAATCTCGCAATCGATCTCTCGCTGCAAATCCGTTACTTCTTCCGGCCGCTCGTCCACCAGCAGCAGGATAAGCACAATCTCGGGATAATTTGCCTGAATCGCTTTCGCGATTTCCTTCAGCAAAATGGTCTTGCCTACCCGCGGCGGCGCAACGATAAGGCCGCGCTGCCCGCGACCGAGCGGCGTCAGCAAATCGACTGCGCGCGCACAGACGGAGCTCGTGTTCGGATTTTCCAGGATGATTCTGCCCTGCGGAAACTGTGGCGTTAGCTTGTCGAACGCGGTTGATTGCTTCCATTCCTCAGCCGGTTGATTCTCGACCTTTGTAACTTTGTCGAGCGACAGAAACTTCTCGCGTTGCACCGGTAATCGCACCGTGCCAGCAACTTTTTGCCCCGGTCGCAGATCGTATTGCTCAATCAGATTGCGCGGAACGGCCACATCCTCAGGAACCGGCAAAAAATTCAACTTCGGCCAGCGCAACATCGCGAACGAATCGCTCACCTGATCGAGAAATCCTTCCGCGGAAACCGTTGCGCCACAGGACACCGCTGCACGCACAATGTCGAGAATGTGCTGATGCCGGGAGCGCGCGGGATGAAGATGCAGATCGAAATCGCGGGCCACCGCTTTGAGCGTCTTCTCCGAAAAATCCTGTAGCTCGTTTATATCCAGTGCGCGAACTGTAGCCGGGGGCGTTGACCCCGGCTCCTGGAGAACGTCTTCTGAAGATTCCAATGTTTCTACTTTTTCGTCCATGTTTGCCCTTGCCATGATGCGACCAAAAATCGCGCCTGCTCCGTAAGGGACGTTCGATCCCGGTTGTTCCAAACGACGTGATCCGCACGTCTGATTTTTTCATCGAGCAGCATTTGTGAGTTAATCATTTGTTTGGCTTCGGCGCCGCTGATCGACATTCGTTTTCGTAAGCGAGCCAACTGCACTTTCTGCGAACAAGCCACAACAACTACTCGATCGCACAAGCTTTCACCGCCGGTCTCATAAAGAAGTGGAATGTCAGCAAAGAAAAACTTGGGAGAATTGCGATGCTCTTTCGCCTTTGTCCTCCATTGGCGGCGAATCCGCGGATGAAGGATTTGCTCAAGCGCCAGTTTTTTGGTCGCGTCAGCGAATACTATGGCGCGAAGCTTCGTTCGATTCAAGTCGCCTGCGCTTGAAAACACTTGTGCGCCAAATTCACGCCGGATTTGCTTTTCAATGTCCGGCCGATCCAGGAGCGCATGAGCCACCTCGTCTGCATCGAAGAACGTTGCGACCGGCAGAAGCTTGCGCAGACATTCGACGAACGTGCTTTTACCCGTGGAAATTCCGCCGGTAATTCCGATCGCAGGCATGACATGGATGTCACCGGGGCGTGATGCCTTCGGCGAGATCGACATGGAAGCTTTGTTTCATTTTCGTTGTGCCGAAACTTAGCTCAGCGGTGTAATCGCCCGCGGCAAGAAATCGCTCCGGCTTTTCACCGCCATATTCTACCCTCACATCTTTGGTGGGCCGTAAATCCCAATTCAAACGAGTAAAGCCTGGTGTGCCAGGCGCCTTAAGATTCGCCACCGGTTGCCCGGTTGCTGTCGTAACAGCGATTTTGACCTCATCGCCCGTAAATTCGTGCACCCAAATCGTGAACAATGCGCCTTCGGCTGGGTTTTCACCGCGATAAATACCTTTGCCGTTCGAGTCCGCGAATCCAGGTTGCAGATATCTGGCAGTAACGGACCGCACACTGAACAAGTGAGCCGGCTTCGCGGCGATTTCCGGAGTGAACTCGCGAAATGGAACGCTGTCATCAAGAATGGCAATGCTCCGTCCATGTGTGGCAATGACCAGGTCTGATGTTCGCGGATGAATCTGAATATCATCAATCCGCACGGCAGGGATATCGCC
>JBARMF010000546.1:0-1558 GCA_049802315.1 Candidatus Udaeobacter sp. | reverse complement strand
AGTTTCACCGTGGACGAGCGCACACCCTTTTCACTCTCGTCGCGCGGCGAGAATGAAATATTACTTCGCGCCGCCAGGCTACGTCAGATGTCATTCTGAGCGTAGCGAAGAATCTCTGATTGGCTCTGGAGCAATCCACACAGAGAACAGCCAGAGATGTTTCGCTTCGCTCAACATGACAGCGTTGTTTATACGGGGTTCTACGGAATCAATTCGCCAACCAGCGACTTCTCTTCTTTCAACTCCGCCACTGACGCGTCGATCTTTGTCTGACTAAATTCATTGAGCGGAACGCCTTGCACGATTTCCCATTTTCCACCGCGCACACGGATCGGGAACGAGGAAATCAATTCTTTTTCAACGCCGTAACTTCCGTCGGAACAAACCGCGACGCTGTGCCAATCGTTCGCTGGCGTGTCGGTAGTGAGCGAAATGACCGTGTCGACAACTGCATTGGCTGCAGAGCCGGCGGAAGAAAGTCCCCGCGCCTTGATCACGGCAGCGCCGCGCTGTTGCACGGTGGCGATAAAGTCTTCCTTCAGCCATTTTTCGTCTTCGATCACTTCGTTCGCGGGACGGCCGTCGATTCTGGCGTTGTAGAAATCCGGATACTGCGTTGAAGAATGATTTCCCCAGATCGTCATGTTCGTGACCGAGGGGATGCTTACGCCTGCTTTGTGAGCGAGCTGCGCGCGAGCGCGGTTTTCATCCAGTCGAGTCATGGCGAACCACCGGTCGCGCGGGATGTCTTTTGCGTTATTCATCGCGATCAGGCAATTGGTGTTGCACGGATTTCCAACCACAAGCACGCGCACGTCGGCAGCAGCATTTTTTTGGATCGCCTGACCTTGCCCAATGAAAATCTTGCCATTGATTCCGAGTAGATCTTTCCGTTCCATGCCCGCCTTGCGCGGTACGCTTCCGACTAACAATGCCCAATTCACGTCGCGAAAACCTTGATCGAGGTCGGCCGTCGCCGTCACAGATTCCAGAAGCGGGAACGCGCAATCGTTCAGTTCCATGACGACGCCCTCGAGCGCGCCGAGGACAGCAGGGATCTCGATCAAATGAAGTCTGAGCGGTTGATCGGGCCCGAACATTTGTCCGGAGGCAATGCGAAACAGCAAGGCGTAACCGATGTGCCCGGCAGCACCAGTCACGGCAACGTTAATCGGAGTTTTCATGGTGCAATTAGCCATAAAGGTTTCGCTGAGCAAAGCCAACTACATGTCATGTCGAGCGAAGTCGAGACATCCCGCGATCTTACCGATACGCTTTGCGACGGGTTCCTCGACTTCGCTCGGAATGACACGGTAAAGATCAGCGGTAGATTCTGGACGTGATGTATCCGGGAAAATTAGGCAAGATCATCAACCTTTTTGAATCGCTGCCGGAAGATGAGCGGCGAGAGACGCTGGTTTCGTATGCAGACAACGCGAAAAGGCAGGAGCCGCGTGAGGGCGAGAATTTTGATCTCGTCGATGTGCGAAAGGATGAGGAGTGCACCGACACAGTCGGCGTTTATCTGCACGTCGATGACGAAGGCAAAGCCCACATT
>JBARMF010000545.1:0-5671 GCA_049802315.1 Candidatus Udaeobacter sp. | reverse complement strand
CTCTACGTCGATCCCAGCAGCGGTGATTTCGATGGCCATTCTGCGCGGGTTCCGTGACGCCACAATTCAGGAGAACAACATCGTCCAAACCGTTGCCTCCGCCGCGGGCACACTTTCGTCGATCATTTTTGTGCTGCCGGGCCTGATCATGATCGGTTGGTGGACCGAGTTTCCGTTCTGGATTTCGTTCTGGATTTGCGCGCTCGGCGGAATTCTGGGTGTGATGTATTCGATTCCTCTACGTCGAGCGCTAGTCACAACTTCCGATTTGCCGTATCCCGAAGGCGTTGCATGCGCTGAAGTACTGAAGATCGGAAGTAGCAGCGATTCCAAGCATGCTGCCGACATTGAACATGGGAGGGCCGGTCTGCTTGCAGTACTCTGGGGCTCGATCGTTGCCGCGGTATTCGCGGTGGTCGTGCAGACACAAGTATTGGCCGCAGATGTGGCGCAAACTTTTCGGATCGGCAGGCGCGGATCGGTGAGCGGATATGATTTCTTTTTGTCGTTTGCTCTTCTCGGAATCGGACACCTGGTCGGTTTGTCCGTCGGGATCGCGATGCTCATCGGCGCGGTGATCGGCTGGGGCTGGGGCGTTCCGCATTTCTCGGCGATGTCCGGCGACATCATGACTGCGGCCGCGACGCTCGCGCAAAAAACGTGGAGCACCAAGGTCCGTTTCATTGGTGCCGGCGCGATCGGTGTTTCTGCGATTTGGACGTTGCTTAAATTAGTAAAGCCAGTCGCCCGCGGGCTGGCTGGTGCGATGGCTGCATCGCGTGCGCGAAAAGCCGGCAAGGCCGATACATTGCCGATCACTGAGCGCGACATCCCGATCGGGATTGTCGGACTGGTAACGCTGATCTGCATGCTGCCGATCGCGTGGTTGCTTGGATATTTCGGCAACAGCAGCGGTCTCGGCGCGCATTTGCCCACTCTCATTATCGGCGGAGTCGCTTACGTCGTGTTGATGAGTTTCTTCGTTTCCGCAGTTTGCGGTTACATGGCTGGCTTGATCGGTTCCTCGAACAGCCCGTTGTCTGGGATTGGGATTTTAGTCGTGATCGGTGCCGCGTTGCTGCTCGTGATTGGGGTAAAACCGTACGTCGGCCCGGATGCCAGCAAGGCGCTCATGGCTTTCGCGCTCTTTACGACCGCAGTGATTTTCAATGTTGCGGCGATCGCCAATAACAACCTGCAGGACCTCAAGACCGGACAACTGGTTGATGCAACGCCATGGAAGCAACAAGTCGCTTTGATTTTCGGCGTCATCGCGGGCGCGTTCGTCATTCCGCCGGTACTCGACCTCGTGAATCACGCTTACGGTTTCGTCGGAGCGCCGGGCGCTGAAGCGCGTGCGCACCCTTTGCCCGCGCCTCAGGCAGGATTGATATCGTCACTCGCGCAAGGAGTCATTGCTGGTGATATCGATTGGAGTTTGATCCGGATCGGCGGATTGATCGGCATTGGTATCATCCTGTTGGACGAGATCCTCGCACGCACGACACGACACATGCGTGTTCCACCCTTAGCAGTCGGTCTCGGCATTTATCTACCCACGCAGAGCACTCTGATGATCGTGGTCGGAGCCGTTGCCGGGTGGTTGTTCGACAGGCGCGCTGATCGCACTGCGAGACCGGAAGCAACGAAGCAGCTTGGCGTGTTGCTCGCGTCCGGGATGATCGTCGGCGAGGGCATTCTCGGTGTGGTGATTTCGGCGATCATCGTCTTTTCAGGGAAAGATGCACCATTGGCATTGGTCGGGCCGGGCTTTGAAACCGCTGGCAAAATTCTTGGTGGACTTGGTTTTGCGGCGATCGCGATCGGCCTGTATCGCTGGGTCCTCGGGCTAGCGTCGGCAAAAGCACAATGAAACGAAGATGGAACTGGCCGATCTGGGTCGGGTTCGTTGTCGTAATCGCGGGGGTCTTCTCTTATGAGTTCTTCGCCCGATTTCCGATCACGCGAGATTTCCCCTGGGCGAATCTCCTGCTCTTTGGAATTGGGATTGCGTTGCTGATAGCCGGTCTTTTCCGCGCGTTCGGCCGGCCGCAGATTTACCGCGGAAAGATTGTCGGATCTATCTTTGCAACGATTGCTCTGTTTGTTGTCGCGCTTTTCAGCTACGAAATGTTCTACGCCCTGCGGCAGGTGCCGGCCTCAGCTGGCGCTCCGCATGTTGGCCAAAAGGCGCCTGACTTTCTACTACTGGATCAAAATGGAAAACCTGTTGGTCTCGGCGATTTGCTTTCCAACTCAAACGGTGCCGTGGTGATTTTCTATCGTGGTTTTTGGTGACTGCTATGCAACTCCGAGTTGCGGAGTTTTCAACAAAGGCTGCCGGAGTTCGAGGCACGTGGCATTCGCCTTGTCGGCATCAGCGTCGATCCACCGGAGATTAACCGACGCCAATCGCAAAAGCGGGGCTACACCTTCCCGCTACTGTCCGATCCGAAGATGCACGTTATTCGCCGATACGATGTGCTGCATCCCGGGGCGGGACCGAAAGGAGGGGATATCGCGCGTCCAGCCGAATTTCTCCTTGATTCAAATGGCATCGTTCGCTGGGTCAATCTCACCGACAACATTGCCGTGCGCGCGCGCCCCGAGCAGGTGCTCGAAGCGTTAAATCAATTCAGCCCCGCTGGCCAATGATTGACGTCCGTTTGTCGAATCAATAGGTTAAGCGCCCGTGCATTCGGAACTGGAACAACTGCTCGTTCTCCAAGATCGACAACAAAGGATCAGACACCTCGAGACTGAGATTAAAACGCTGCCGCTGGAACGCGCTCATCTCGAATCGCAATTGGCAGTAACCGCAGCCGGCGTTGAATCGTTGAAACAAAAAGGACGCCTGGTCGAAGTTGAGCGCAAAAAACTGGAACTCGACGTAGGCACACGTGCCGAAAGCATATCGCGTCTCAAAACGCAGCAGTATCAAACCAGGAAGAATGAAGAGTTTCGAGCGATTGGCCACGAAATTGAGCGTTACGAAAATGAGATCCGCAAACTTGAAGATCAGGAACTCGAATTGATGATCGAGGCCGACAAGCTCAAAGGCGAACACGAAGCGGCCGACAAAAGCGCGCGGACAACGAAGGACAGCATCTCACGGCAACTGGCGGACCTCGAAACAAAATCAAAAGTGCTGGAAACGCAGCAGGCAGAACTGACGAACGAGCGGGAAGCGCTTGCGTCTAAAATCGACGCCGATGTGCTCGACCAGTTCGAGCGCCTGTTCAACAGCAAAGGCGACGCCGCAATCGTTGCCGTGGAGCACGGTGTTTGCACCGGCTGCCACATGAAAGTTACGACTGCCACCGCAGCGCGGGTCAAAGCGGGGAAGGAAATCGTCAGCTGCGAGCAATGCGGTCGGATCTTGTACCTCGGCGCGTAGAGTTAACAAATGCTGTCATTCTGAGCGAAGCGAAGCGCAGTCGAAGAATCCCGCGGCATAAGCGAAGGTGACTTTGCGGGCTCCCTCGACTTCGCTCGGGATGACGATCGCGGAGTTACACGTTAAACCGGAACAGAATCACGTCGCCGTCGCGCACTTCGTAGTCTTTCCCTTCCAAACGCAGTTTGCCTGCTTCACGTGCCTTCGCGAAAGAACCGGCTGCGACGAGATCGTTGTAATAAATGGTTTCCGCTGCAATAAACCCGCGCTCAAAATCGGAGTGAATCGCTCCGGCGGCGGCTGGCGCTTTGTCGCCGGCATGGATCGTCCAGGCGCGGCTCTCCTTTTCGCCGGTGGTAAGAAACGTACGCAATCCGAGCAGATGATACACCGCACGAATGAGCGCATGCACGCCGCTGTCTTCCACGCCGAGACCGCGTAAGTATTCGAGCGCCTCCTGCTCATCCAGATCAACCAGCTCGCTCTCGATGTGCGCGCTGACTACAATTGCTTCAGTGGCGAAATGGTGATTCGCGTAATCACGAACAAGATCGACATATCGCGTGGCGGCATTCGCAGAGTCGCCCTTGGAAATCGCTGCCAAATCTGATTCCGCCACGTTGCAGGCAAAAATGGTTGGTTTTGACGTCAGCAAGAAAAAACCTCGCGCCACCGCCTTCTCTTCTGGAGTCAACTCGGCGGTAATCGCCGGCTTCCCGCGGTCGAGATGCGGGAGTAATTTTTCGATGATCGCACTTTCAATGATTGCTGCTTTTTCGCCGGCGTGCAGTTGCTTCTGCATTCGGTCGCGTCGCTTCTGTAACGAAGCCAGGTCAGCTAGCACCAGCTCGGTATTTATGACTTCGATATCGCGCACCGGATCAATGGTCGCGCTGACGTGATGAACGTCGGGATTTTCAAAACAGCGAACAACCTGGACGATCGCCTCCACCTCCCGAATGTGATGGAGGAACTGATTACCAAGGCCTTCACCCGCGCTAGCGCCCTTCACCAAGCCAGCGATGTCCACAAACTCAATTGCTGTCGGTGTGATCTTTTTCGAGTGAGAAAGCTCGGCGATCTTTTCCAGTCGCGGATCGGGCACAACCACCATGCCAACATTCGGATCGATCGTGCAGAACGGATAATTTTCCGCTGGCGCTTTGTGCGTGCGCGTGACGGCGTTGAAGAGCGTCGATTTCCCGACGTTCGGCAGTCCGACAATTCCAGCGCTTAGCATTTATTCAGAGGTGAACACGGATTTATACAAATGAAGTTTTTTGTGCCACGAACAATCTGTGTTCATCTGTCTAAATCCGTGGCTAAAAATCTTTCGGGCCGGCGGGATTCGAACCCACGACCTGTCGCCGCGGCGACCGCACTACCATTACAATTGATCAAGTTCGTCGCGACCTCGACCTGACTTATAGTAGCGCTCTTTTTTCGAAGCTTCGATGCGAGTACAAAATCTTTCACTGTGGATCAAAGTCCATGGGATGCCGTGACGCGTAGCTTTGGAATGACCAAGATTGTGGCGCCGAAAACGCTCATCGAGGTCCTCACACGATCCCACATAGCGGCGGCCGGTCCTGTTGCTGCGCAGAACATAAACGTGAAACATTGCAACGACTCAATAATATCGGGCCGGCGGGATTCGAACCCACGACCTCTTGAACCCCATTCAAGCGTTCTACCAAGCTGAACTACGGCCCGAAGCTGTCGAAGAACATTGTCTATTTGTCAAAAATCGCGAGGAGCAATTGCCGATGATTTCTCGGAACGACCTGTCGCCGCGGCGACCGTTCTACCAAGCTGAACTACGGCCCGAATTGCTGCAAACTATTGACCAACTGCAGAGAAATAGCGAGAGACGCAACAAATGAAAGCTTTCATTCGAAGCACTGCGTTTGTTCATTCGGTCGCAATCGCAGTCTCTTTTTGTGTGACCGGCTCGGTTGCCGCTCAATCGCGGAAGCATATTGAATTAAACGAAATTGCCTTCACGTTCGCGATGGAGCTTATCAAGCAGGGAGCGGTCATTGTGGACGGCAAAGGCGCGTGGACCAAACATCGCCCTTCTCCGGACGAAGAGAATGAGTTTATTCGCCTTCGTGGATTCGCAGAGTATGCCAAATGGCATCTAGGCATCGATAGCCGCTTTCCAGAGGATTCGAAGCGAAGATACAAGTTTCCTTACGGCGATTTCAAAAATGTGCATCGGTGCGGATTGCTCGCAGCGAAAGCCAGAGCACAGCAATACGGGTATGAAGAAAT
>JBARMF010000544.1:0-9520 GCA_049802315.1 Candidatus Udaeobacter sp. | reverse complement strand
GCTCTTCACCGCGTCTGGCCACAAGAACCGGTTCGCCAGAGGCGTGCCCCAAAAGCATTTCTCCATCGCGCACTTTTCCGGTCTCGTAGCCTTTTTCAAAATCAGGTCCTTCAAGCTCGCTCGGTACTTCGGCCATAGAATTTTTCTTTCTTGTAACATACGAATCGCGCCGAACCGATCCAGCAATCTTCAATATTCTGGAACGCGCTAAGGACGAACTGCCTGATGTTTTTGGGCAAGCGTGATATAACGGCTGAAACGAGCGCGCCTTTTGGCTTCCTGTCATTCTGAGCAAAGCGAAGAATCTCTGATCCTTCGGTCCTGCACCGTAACAAGAGACATACAGAGATATTTCGCTCCGCTCAACATGACAAGCACGTTAATCCCAAGTGTCACTGAGCAACGCACGCGTCTCTTCCACGCCCGTCAGCCAGATCTTCATCATTTCTTCGTCGTCTCGTTGGTACAGTCCGCCATAGTTGCCGTCGTTGAGATATTCCCGCACTGACTTCGGGTCGAGACGTCGTAATTTGTCCGGATCGCTCATCGCCTTCTGCCGGGAAGGTACCTCGACCTTCGTTAGGCGCGTCCACGGAAAATTCTCCATCCACGATGCGTGGGAAGCAACGGGATCAATTCCCTGGATTTGCGCCCAAACTTTGGGCGCGTTCCACCAATTATGGAACTTAATCCGCACTCCGGGATGATCTGCGATCCATTCGCCGACAAACCCTTGCGCAGGCGTGTTGCCGCCGTGGCCGTTGACAATCAGGATGCGTTTGAATCCGTGCTCGGCTAACGCATCGAGAATGTCGCCCACCACCGACATATAGGTTTTCACACGAAGAGTGATCGTTCCAGGAAACGCGCGGAAATACGGCGTGACGCCATAGGCCAGGACAGGAAATACAGGAACGCCTAACGGCTCGGCCGCTTCGACAGCAAGTCGTTCCGCTAAAATGCTGTCCGTGCTTAAGCTCAGGTACGCGTGTTGCTCCGTGCAGCCCAGTGGCAGCACCGCGCGGTCGTCGCGCTGGAGATATTCCTCCACCATCATCCAATTCATTTCGCTGATTCGCATATCCAAAAAGTCATCCACAGATTCCGCAGATTCACGCAGATTTGTTACGCAACCTCAAGAGCTCACGAACGAGCTGATCTCTTCGAGAGGTTTGCGCGCGATATCAGGAATGAGCGCGTTTCCAGCGGGATGGCCAGTAACGAGAAGCACAAATGCTTTCTCATGTGACGGCCGCCCGAGAATGCGATTGAGGAATCCCATAGGGCTCGGCGTGTGCGTCAAAGCCGCGAGACCGCAGGAATGCAGTGCCGTAACGAGTAATCCGGTGGCGATGCCGACTGACTCCAGCGCATAATACGTCGGCGACCGTGTTCCATCCGGAAGGATTCGAAATGGCTGAGCGAACACAGCGATCAGCCACGGAGCAATTTCAAGAAACGGTTTTTGCGGGTCCGTGCCCAGTGCGGCCAGCGCCTCCAGCCACGCTTTCGGCGCGCGATGCTCGTAAAACTCCTTCTCTTCTGCTTCGGCCGCGACGCGGATTTCGTGCTTCACTTTCGGATCGTCCACCGCCACGAAATGCCAGGGCTGCAGATTCGCGCCGCTCGGCGCCGTTCCGGCGGCACATATGCAATGTTCGATCACTTCTCTAGGAACAGGTCGATTGGAAAAGTCGCGGATCGTTCGCCTTCTTTGCATCATTTGAAAAAATTCCCAGGCACGCTGGATCAACTCCTCGTCAGAACGGCATTCCATCTCCGGCGCGCGTAGGAATCGTGGAGTTTTCGTCATTGAAGGAATAATCGAGAATTTTGCTACCACATCTTCCCAACTTTGAAAATCTAAGCCGGACCCGAATCCCCCTTTGGCGCTAAACAAGTCCGTGCGCCCCAACCCTCGCCAATGCGCACCACCCGCAGATCGTCAGGCCCGCGCAAAACGAACTCCGCAAATTCCATCGGGTGCAAAATTCCCGCGAGAATTTCCAGACTGTCGACAATGCGAGGCCCCGGGCGCGCGAAGTATGCGCTGGCATTTACGACATACACCTGGCCGCTAGCCGCAGCGGGAATCGAACCAAAACCGGGAAATCGCCTGAGCAATTCGTAATCGTGGCGCGCTCGATCAATGTCGTATCCGCAAAGCGCAAGTACGATAATTTCTGGACGCGCGTCCAACACTTGCTGCCACTCCATCTGCGCCGACGGCTGATGCTTTCGGCCTAACGACTCGTAGCCACCGGCAATCTCGACCAGTTCCGGCCCCCAATGCCCGGAACAAAACGGCGGATCCACCCATTCCATCAGAAAACAACGTGGCCGATCCGGAATTCTCGCCGAGCGTTCGCGTACGTTCTCAACACGCTCGGACAAATTTACGATCAATTTCTCTGCGCGTTCGTGCACATCGCACGCATCAGCGACGCGTCGAATATCGCCAAAAATATCGGCCAGACTTGATGGCTCGAGATTCACCACTCGAGGCGGACCCGGTAACGTTTGTGCGAGTTTTGCAACAGTGTCGTAACCAATCGCGCATACGTCGCACAACTTTTGGGTGAGAATTAGGTCAGGCTGCAGTTTTCGCAGAAGCGGTTCGTCGATCGTGTAAATCGTGCCGTTGTCATGCAGTGCATTGCGTACCCACTCGTCCACTTCGCAGCTCGTCATCTTCGCATCGTGAACAGGACAATGAGTGACGCGCGGCCGTTCGTTAGCGTGTTTAGGAAAATCGCACTCATGCGAAACGCCAACGACTTGGTCCATCAGCCCCAGCGCAGCTGCGATTTCCGTCGCAGCCGGTAAAAGTGAAACGATGCGCATGATGTACGGAAGTTACCAAGTGCCTACATGGTAGCGACGAATGCATCGAGCATCTTTGCATTCGTTGTTTGTGTTCATTGTAGGGCGTTTCTGTGAATCCCGAAAGCGTTCGGGACTGACACAGACGCCCTACAATATTTATCTGATGATCTGTCGGTTTACCATTGGGGACCTATGGTGAACAGGAACGCCGACCTGTAATCAGAAGGGCAGCCGCGGAGTAAACAAAATGCCGGCGACTATCGAGAGGCGGACGCGCTCTGCGCAGGTTCAAGACCGAATTGCCTTGCGCTGTTGAAACAATGCAAGGTGCTGCCGATACAGTTTTGTGCTGTCGGACGATATACCTTTCACAGCCAGTGCTTGCGAGACGTACTGAATCGCTGAGTTGAAATCGCCAGTCTCAGCATATGCTGCTGCGAGCGTGTCGATCATCTGCTCGTCCTTCCATGTCATTATGCTGCAGGCGGCCTTAGCGTCTTTCACAGCTTGTTGCCCGTTCCGAAACGAAGCGTTCGGGCAGGTCGCGCGAAGCCAGGCACGATCGCTCATAACCCTGGCCAGCGTCACATTCCGCGGATGAAGCGAAATTAGATACTCATATTCCTTTAGCGCTTCTGCATGCTTGCCGAGCCGAGCATTGATGTTGGCGCGCAATAGCGCAGCCTCCACCACGCTGCGATCGTGGCGCAGCGCTTCGTTGCAATCCTTCAACGCCAGGTCGTATTTGCCTTGGTGCGAGTAAATCTGCGCGCGCACGTAGAGCGCCGGCCAAAACGTGGGATCGCGTTGGAGAACTGCATCGACATTTCGCTTTGCACCGGCGGCGTCGCCTTTCTGAAGCTTATCTTGCGCATCGGTAACAAGTTTCATATCCGCACGCATTCTGCCGGGAGTGGCGACGATGATCGGCACACTTGCGCGCATAACAGTCGCTACGCTCAAGATTGCCACAGAGAGTGCAAAGACCTTTGAGATTTTCATTTCGCTTAGCTAATTAATCGATCTGTAATCAGAAAGGCCACAGCGTAGCAAACAAAAATCGATGTTCCGCCAACGACGCCCGCGGCAACGGCGACGCGCCACGAACCGCGCCGGAGAGTTCGCGCCAGCAATGCGAACGCCACCGCAATGCCGAATTCGGCGAGGATAATGTACCACGGCATAAACGAAATCATTCAGCACCGCTCGAGTCCGAAAAGAAGAAATCACGCGAGCAAAAGGTCTCGCCTAACGACTGCGAAACCAATGAGCAAGCAATTGTCGGCGAAATTTAGAGCCCCGCCGGTGCGCCAGTCCGACCACGGCGCGAATGTCAGCAGCGAAACCGCGATCACATTGATGATGATCGTGGCGATCACGACGCGGAGGCGCCCACGCTCAAGCGAAAATTTCAGATGGATTCATGACAATCACGCGCTAGTTCGCGCGCGAGCGACGATAAGAGTCATTCTCTCGAATATATCATCGCGCTTGACGGCTGTTGCCACGCACCAACTTGATAGGAGTGAGTTCCAGTAACCGTATTACTGATTCATCTGGCTCAAGGCTGAGGACTTTTCGGCGTTTAAAATTCCTGGTCTGGTTTCAGGAGCGGCTTCAGCCAACCGATCTTCAAATCACACTGATCTGGGCTGGCATCATCGGGTTCTGCGGCGGCGTTTCCTCGATCGCGTTCCGCGTTGCAACAACCATTGTTCACAAGATTCTTACCGGCAGCTCAGCCCCGGGTTTGGTTGAAAGTTTTTTCGAGATGCCTCGACTCCTCCGGCTGATAGTTCCAGCAGTCGGCGGACTACTGGCGGGTGCAATACTTCAGTTCGGCACGCGATTGCGCGGACATGTAACAACCACCGACTACATGGAAGCTGTCGTGCTCGGTGATGGCAAAATCGCCGCGCGACGCACGCTGCTTAAATGTCTCTCCTCTCTTTTCACCATCGCTTCGGGCGGATCGATCGGGCGCGAGGGTCCGTTGGTTCAACTTTCGGCCCTCGCGGCTTCGCTTGCCGGCCGGCTCCGAAAATGGTCCACTCCACGCCTGCGCTTGCTCGTGGGCTGCGGCGCAGCCGCGGGGATCGCTTCGGCCTACAATGCACCCATCGCCGGCGCTCTGTTTGTCGCCGAGATCGTGCTCGGCTCGGTGGCCATGGAAATTTTCGGCCCTCTCGTTTTTTCCTCAGTCATTGCCACATTGACCGTCCGCGCATTCCTCGGTCCAGATCCGCTCTACGCGATTCCGGCGTTCCAACTTAATCATAGCTGGGAAATTGTGCCGTATCTGCTGCTCGGTCTCACTTCGGGTCTGCTAGCACCGTGGTTCATCCGTCTGTTGCGTTTGAGCGAGGAATGGGCGGGACGGATTGCGGCGCCAGTTTACATCAAGATGTGCGTCGGCGGTTTAATCGTAGGCGCGCTCGCTGTGTTCTATCCGCAAGTCTGCGGCAACGGTTACAGCGCGGTAAGCGGTATCTTACGCGGCGAGTGGGTCTGGCAAACCGTCGCTGTGATCCTCATTTTCAAAATATTTGCTACCACTGCCACTTTCGGCTCCGGCGCGGTTGGCGGCGTTTTCACGCCGACGCTTTTCATCGGCGCGAGCCTTGGCTTTCTCTTCGGTAATGGCGCGCAACACTTTCTCGGTCATCTTCAGATTAATCCCGGCGCATTCGCGCTTGTGGGCATGGGCGCATTTCTCGCCGCCGCCACTCATGCGCCGATCATGGCCATCATTATGATCTTCGAGATCACGCTCGATTATCAGATTATTCTCCCATTGATGTTGGCGTGCGTGGCCGGCTACTACACTTCGGTCAGCATCGAGAGACGGTCGATTTATGCTGAAGCCCTGAACCGAAAAGGCGCCGGCGATTACCGCAAGCAGCTCGCGGAGCTTCACGTTCGCGACATTATGAAACCGGAACCGCTGACTATTTCATCTACAGCCGGGTTCTCGGAGATAGGCGAGAAATTTATCGCCACCCGATTCAATTACCTTTACGTCGCCGATCACGGCCATTTTCTCGGTGCTGTCTCGCTACACGATGTCAAAAATTACCTGAATACACCGGAGCTGGCGAAGGTCGTTATCGCACGGGACATTCTGCACGATTCCATTCCGGTCGTTCGGCCCGACGCGTCACTTACTGAAGCGCTCGAGCGGTTCAGACAGCACGACGGCGAGCGGTTGCCAGTGGTAAATGATCTAGTATCGAAACGTCTGATCGGCACCATCGCAAAGACCGATGTGATTCTCGCGCTCGCGGGGAGCACCACTCGATCCGCCACCATGGTCGACTCGGCGTCTTAGTAAACGGAGTCAATCGCTACCGGCCATGTTCGTGCGGCGTCCGTGTCAGATGCCGAAGCAAACCAGGGTGCTTGCAGTCTCAGTATGTCATTCTGAGCAAAGCGAAGAATCTCGGATTAAATCTGAACCGGCACGGAACCGAAATAGACTAGAGATGTTTCGCTTCGCTCGACATGACAGCGCTATTTGTGATGAACTCTAGTTCTTGACCAAGACAGTTTCGTCCTGTTAAGCGAATCCCGTGAAACGGCTGCTTTGGATCGATATTTCAAAGGGCCTCGCCATTCTGTTCGTCGCCTATTTTCATTTTTTCGCGACCTATTTCCAACATGGCGTGCTTCCGCTGCCTGATTGGAGCGGCATCGCGGCAAGCACGTTGACGATCCTCAGACTCGCCTGGTTCAAAGTATCGGGTCTCGGTTTCCATGCTGTTGGTGTGTTCATCATTCTGAGCGGTTGGACGCTCATGCAATCGACCGCGCGTCGCGCCGAGAAGTCAGAAATTGCCTGGGGCGGGTGGTATTGGGCGCGCTTCACACGGCTGTACCCGATGTATTGGGTGGCACATCTCGTCTATCTTGTCTCGCCGTTCGTTGCCCGACTCGAACCAGTGGACGATCGCATCATCCTCAGTCTGCTCGGCCTGCGGTTCATCAATATCGAGATGAACTTCATGTATCTAAACGCGGCGTGGTGGTATTTCGCCATGCTGATCCAGTTCTATTTGATCTTTCCCCTGCTCTTCTGGACGGCACGGCGTGTTGGACCATGGTGGTTTCTGTTCATTGGATGCGCTGCGGGCTTCTTTTCGCGCTACGTCTTGCTCGTGCTCTGGCCGCAAAACGGATTGTGGGTACTCGGTGGTTTCGCAATTTGTCGATTGCCGGAATTTGCGCTCGGGATGTCGCTGGCAATGTGGTACACGCAATCGCCCGCGCGCATGGAATGGTTCCTACTTCGCGGCGCGGGCTTCGTAGCCGGCCTGATCCTTTACCCTGCGGCACTACAACTTTATCACGGCTTGTACGAATACATTTTCGTCGATTTCGCCACAGGCGCGTGTTGCATGCTGGAAATTGTTGGCATCGCTGGATTGATTTCGCTGTTTAACTCCCCCGCCAAATTATTCGGCCTGGTCGGGCTGTATTCGTATGGCCTCTACCTGACGCACCAGCCGTACGTGATCTGGCTCGGGCTTCGTATTCGGGAAGTCCCGATCTGGGGATTCTTATTGATTTGCATCCCCACCCTCGCTGTCCTCAGTGCGTGGGGCATGCTTCTGGAAAAAGGAACCAATACGCTGGTCAACAAGCTTGCGTCGCTGAAAAAATCTGCGCGCACCTAAGTCTGTTTTTTTTTCATCTCTTCCAACAGAACGCGCAGTTCAGCAATCGCTTCGCGATCCTTTGGTCTGCCTGCCGCTTCTTTGATCCGGATCAGTGTCGGCAGATCGAGACATTTGAAGCGAACGCCGAAGGCTTCAACTTCGAACGAGTGCGGCAACAAATCGTTGTACGTGTCGCCACCGGATACCTCCCCAAGGAAATCGATATCACCGACCGTCGTACTCAGAGTAAAATTCAGGCCGTGGCGGATTGTTTTGGCATCCCATACGAACGGCAGACCCACTGGGGCATTGCGCAAATAAGGGTTGTACGCCGCAAGCACACTGGCCAACCGCTGAATATTTTGCTCCTTGCGAGAGTAAACAAGGTCGACGTCATACGTTGCGCGAGCCGAACCGTGCAAGATGCCTGCAACGCCACCGATAATAACGAACTCGACACCAGCGCCAACGAGCGTCGGCAGAAGCTTTTCAAGATTCGGGCTCACTCAATCTTCGCGTTGCCTCTGCGCCGCACATTTTCGCCAGCGCGACGAAGTTCCGCTACAAACCGCATGAAACTCGAAAATTTTTCGAGTCGCTGCTCTGGCGTCAATTTAAGATTTTCGCGCAACAACGTGCGATCCACATCGAGCATAAAATCTCGCACACTGTCGTTGTCCGCAGCAGCTGAATTCATCACTCGAAGCATAGCACAGCGTCCTTCGTGCAGCCATGCACACGGGACACGACTTCCGAGATCAAGGCCAAATGAATCTTTGAAAACGATTATGAATATGGCATGGCTCGAGTTTCAGGGTTGGAGAAAAAGGACGCACCGTGGCATTTGCGCTGGTTTTACGGCATGATGCGCAAAATGTTTGGGAAAGATTTTACGCCGGCAAAGATCCAGATGCGTTTACCCGGACTCGTCTGGGGCGGGATCGCCATGGAGGCGGCGCTCGGCCGCAAACGACTTGTCTCGCTGCGTTACATTCAACTCGGAAAAGTGCGCGCCGCGTCGCGTGTCGGTTGTCCTTTCTGAATAGACGTCAATTCTGCCGTGGGCAGAAAAGCCGGCCTGAGCGATGCCAAATTGCGCGCTGTGCTCAGCGACGACCGGACGTCATTCAATGACACGGAACGCCTAGTCATCGAACTGGCTGACGCGATGACTGACACACCTGCGAATGTCTCGGACGATTTGTATTCGCGCTTGCGAAAACAATTTTCCGAAGAACAACTGATGCAACTGGGCGCGCAGATCGCGTTCGAAAATTATCGCGCACGCTGGAACCGAATTTTCAACGTCGAGAGCGATAATCTGTACGCGCCCAAGGAATGACGGCTTCCTAGCCGTCAAAGAGATTAGAAGACCGGTACACGTTTGACGCGCCAAAGGCTCAATATTCATCCCTAGCCTGGGACAGCGTCCCAGGATTCATAGCATCGCAACGTGCTAGCGCTGAAAGCGCGATTCACGAAACCGTTTCATCGCCGTGTCGAGATTGACTCGCGCCTTCAGCGCTCTGTTCTCCAGACTATTTCACCCGTGGGGCGATGCCCCTGGCTGAAATTGAGTCACCGCCATCGGCGCTAAACACAACGGCTAGGAAGCCGTCGTTCCTTGATACAGCTTCGCTTTAATCTCCTCGACAATCTCCTGTGGAGTGCGCCCTAACTCGATTGTTACCACGCCCTCATCTGGCTTCGGTTCTTCCAAGTCGGCAAACTGGCTTCGTAGCAACTCCGGATTCATGAAATGCCCGTGTCGGCTGCGGAGTTGCTTTTCGACGAGCGCATAGTCACCGCGAAGAAGCACAAACTTTACTCCATCGCTGACGCGCAGACGGTCGCGATACGCTCGCTTTAACGCCGAACAGGCTAGGACGACATTTTCTCTGGCGGAAAGCGGTCGCTCGATCTGCTGCCGCAAGCGTTCCAGCCACGGCCACCGGTCCTTGTCGCTCAAAGGATGACCGCTGCGCATTTTTTCGATATTTCCCGGCGGATGAAAATCGTCACCTTCAATAAAACGCCAG
>JBARMF010000543.1:0-2439 GCA_049802315.1 Candidatus Udaeobacter sp. | reverse complement strand
AATTTCTCGATCCTGGTTTCACACGTGCTCGTTCCGCCATCGATTGCGTCCATTCTCCAATCGCCGCTCAATCGAGTGCAGGGATTTCTAGGGCCAGGGCACGTGTGTACGGTAATGGGCTACCATGAATACGAGCCGATCGCTGCGCGATTCAAAGTTCCAATCGTGATCACCGGGTTCGAACCGCTTGATATTTTGCAAGGTGTGCTAATGACGGTGCGCCAGCTCGAGGCCGGCACTTACGATGTCGAAAATCAGTATCCGCGCGTTGTGCAACGAGACGGAAATCGCGTCGCGCAGAATCTGGTGAACGAAGTTTTCGAAGTTTGCGATCGCAAATGGCGCGGCGTCGGTTCAATCCCAAAGAGCGGATACAAATTGCGCTGGGAGTTTCGCGAGCACGATGCCGACCGAATTTTCGACACGAAGGAAATCGACACAAAAGAGCCGGAGATCTGCATCAGCGGTCTCGTGCTCAGAGGTGTGAAGAAGCCGCATGACTGTCCGGCATTTGGCAAACAATGCACTCCCGAGACTCCATTGGGCGCAACCATGGTGTCGGCCGAAGGCGCGTGCGCGGCCTATTACGCATACGGACGACATCTCGAAAAGCATGAGGAAGCGGTGGCACTATGAACGCCGCAGTGATCGATAAGATCGACAAGTCTACAGAGAGTTTCCGGGACAAGATTCTGCGCAAATGTGGCGAGAGCGTGGAAATGAAAGAGAAGTTCTTCGAAAAATACGCCGACGAAATCGAAGAGTTGAGCCGCGAAATGGCGAAGCGATTCGTCGATGGGAAAAAACTTCTCACGATGGGAAATGGCGGGAGCCTCGCCGATGCAGTCCATTTCACGGTTGAATTTACTCATCCGATCATTGAGAAACGCGCCGCGTTCCCGGTTATTTCACTGGCGAACGATACCGCTACGATGACGGCAGTGGGCAACGACATCGATTTTTCGCGCGTATTTGTAAATCAATTGCGGCTGCTCGGGCAACCTGGTGACATGGCACTGGCGGTTAGTACCAGCGGCAAATCGCCGAATCTCATTTATGCGTTGGAGGAGGCGCGCAAAAAACAAATGCTCACCATTGCCTGGGGCGGAAAGGACGGCGGCCGCTTCCCAGAGATCGCGGATTATTGCTTCATCGTGCCGTCGTACAGCATCCACCGGATTCAGGAAGTGCACGCCACGCTCGTGCATGTGCTTTGGGATTTGATCCACATCGCGCTTGGAGCGGAAGATGTGATCTGAATGACGAAGCGCGAATGACGAATGACGAATTAACGGGCGATGTTTCGTTGTTAACTGCTTCCTGTCCTCTACCGATTACGAACTACAAGGAAATCGTTCTCGCCCACGGGAGCGGCGGAAAGCTTAGCCATCAGCTAATCGACAAAATGATTTTGCCGCAGTTCAGAAACGAACTGCTGGAACCGTTGCATGACGGCGCCATTTTTTCGTTGAATGGCGAACGTGTCGCGTTCAGCACCGATTCGTTTGTGGTCAGCCCAATATTTTTTCCTGGAGGCGACATCGGAAAACTCGCAGTTCACGGAACCGTTAACGACCTGGCAATGTGCGGCGCCCGCCCACTTTATCTCTCGGCCAGTTTTATTCTGGAGGAAGGTCTGCCGATGGAGGATTTTTGGCGCGTCTTGCAGTCGATGCATGCTGCGGCTGATGACGCCGGCGTCAAACTGGTCACAGGCGATACCAAGGTAGTCGATCGCGGGAAGGCGGACAAAATTTTCATCAATACTTCGGGTATCGGCATCGTGCCTAACGAGGTGAACATCCATCCCGCGCGAGCGACGGTCGGCGACAAAATCATTATCAGCGGGCCTATTGCCGTCCACGGCATCGCGATCATGTCGGTGCGCGAAGGTTTGGAATTTGAAACTGAAATTGCGAGCGACACAGCGCCCTTGCACAAATTGGTGGATGCGTTAATCGCCGCCGGAATCGACATCCACGTGTTGCGTGATCCAACTCGAGGCGGTGTGACCAGCGCGCTCAGTGAGATCGCGCAAACCGCGAACGTCGGCATGCTTCTCAACGAATCATCGATTCCGATCAGCGAGGACGTGAAAGGCGCCTGTGAAATACTCGGGCTCGATCCGCTTTACGTCGCTAACGAAGGTAAACTCCTCGCCATCGTTGCAAATGAAGATGTCGACGCCGCCTTAAGTGCATTGCGGTCAATGTCGTTAGGCGAAAACGCGGCTGTGATCGGCGAAGTTGTAGATGATCATCCCGGCTTTGTTATGATGAAGACTCGCGTGGGCGGGACGCGAGTGGTTGATATGCTTTCCGGTGAACAACTGCCACGGATCTGCTAGTACGCTCCGCGAAATTCATTGTAGAGCGACCGTCTCGGTTGCCAATTCTGTTGCAGCGGCTGTCTGCGACCGCCGGAATGCACTGTAACAGG
>JBARMF010000542.1:0-2591 GCA_049802315.1 Candidatus Udaeobacter sp. | reverse complement strand
TTCTCTGGCGCGCCGGCTCAAGGCAGTTCAAGTCACCGTCCCTGGAGCGACTCATCCTCCTTCTGATTTCCGCCATGTGGTTGTTTTTGTTTTGGAACAACACACGGCTTCTACCATTCCACGCCGGCTTCGATTCGAGGGAACATCTCAAATACATCGATTACATCCAGCAACATTGGTCGCTTCCATCGCCGACTGAAGGCTTCGAGATGTATCATCCGCCGCTCTACTTTTTTATTGCCGCCTCGGTCCTTTCACTTTGTAAACTCTCGATCACTGATCCAGCCTCGGTTGCCGTTCTGCGTGCGCTCGGTGCAGTCTTCGGCATTGCGCAGTGCGTTCTGGTGTTCTTAACTTTGCGCCTCTTGCTTCCGGTCAGAACGGCTCTGGTCGGCCTCATGCTGGCAGCTTTTTTACCAATGCATCTGTATCTGATGCATTATGTAACGAACGAACTTCTCACCGCCACGCTCGCAACGTTGACGCTCTATCTCTGCTTGCGCCTGCTCAAGAACGAAACGCCGCGCGCAGCACTATTTGTCTTTGTTGGATTAGCACTGGGCGCGACGATGCTGACGAAGTCGACCGGCGTCCTCTTATTTCCCATCGTAATCGCTGCGGTCTGTATGAGGCGTAGCCGCACGATAGCGCCGTTTGCAATTTGGTTGCGCAATCTCGGTCTGCTCATCGCCACGTGTCTCGCGGTGTGCGGCTGGTATTACGCGCATATATGGCTGAAGTTCGGAACTCCGTTGCTCGGCAATTGGGACATCATAAGCGGATTCATCTGGTGGCAGGATCCCGGCTATCACACAGCAGCCGATTACCTTCGCTTCGGACGTTCGTTAGTAACTCCACTATTCAGCGGGTTTGCCGGAGTTGCGGACGGCATTTATTCAACTTTGTGGGGCGACGGTTTGTCGGGCGGCGCAGCGAGCGTGAACGTCGCGTGGAACCTGAGCCCGATGATCGGAGGTTACTTATGGGCTGTAGTTCCGACAGTTTTGCTTCTCGTCGGCGCCGGCGTCACAGGTGTTCGATTCTTTCGAAAACCGTCGGCCGAGCTGTTTCTGTTGCTTGCGTTGCCTGTCCTTGTCGCGCTGAGCTTGAGTTTTATGACCCTTAAAGTTCCCTCGTACACGCAAGCCAAAGCGTTTTACGGATTATCTGCTCTGACGTCGCTTTGTTTCTTTGGCGCGGTTGGTTTCGAAACAGTGACCAACAGAAGGCCACGTGTTCAATTCATTATCGGCACGCTCCTGGTCATTTGGGCGCTCAACAGTTTGACGACGTTCTGCATGATTCCTTCGGCACCGCTGCATTTGTACGCGGTAAAGGTTCTCGGCCAGCAAGGTAAAATCGAGCAGGCCGCCACTGAAGCAGCCAAAGCGGTCGAAGCCGATCCTTTGAACGCTGCGGCCCATGGCTATCGCGCTTTAAGTTTGAGCGAACTCGGCGATGACGCCGAAGCCGTGAAGGAAGCTGAACGCGCAGTCCAGTTAGCTCCTACAGATTCCGTGGCCCACCTGAACCTGGCGATTGCGGCGAAACGCACCGACATCGAACGCACAATTGCAGAAGCCAGACGCGCAATTGAGCTAGGGCCGGAAAATCTTTCAGCGCACCAACTGCTGATGAAATGTCTTCTGGATTCGGGACGCTACAATGAAGCGGCTGCGTTCGGACCAGAATGGCTGGCGGTATCGCCCTTCGACTTGGCGGCTCATTCTTCTTTGGCTGTGGCAACGGCACACACTGGTGACTTGGTTACGGCCGCGCGACAACTCGGTTATGTGATGATGCTGCGGCCGAACGCTGAGGAAGCGCTTACCCAACTGCATCAGATCGTGGTGTCGCTGGCAAAAGCGCCTGATGGGTTGCAACAACTCCGCGATATTGCAACGAATGCCCCGGATTCACCGCGAATGCTGGACGAACTCGCGTGGTTGCTTGCGACGTATCCCGATTCCAACGCGCGCGATGGCGCCGAGGCAGTTCGTCTTTCCGAGCGCGCTTGCACGCTGACCGACCGGCGCGCTCCTGCTCTTCTTGCTACGCTGGCTGCGGCTTGCGCTGAGGCTGGAGATTTTCCACGTGCAGTCGCAGCCGGTGAAGAAGCGCTGAACGAGGCACGCTCCCTTGGTGATA
Organism: Candidatus Udaeobacter sp.; assembly: GCA_049802315.1. Classification (GTDB taxonomy): domain Bacteria; phylum Verrucomicrobiota; class Verrucomicrobiia; order Chthoniobacterales; family UBA10450; genus Udaeobacter. The sequence goes on along the minus strand of JBARMF010000542.1, from coordinate 443 downwards.
CAGACGGAATGAGACTCAGCGAAAACGTTCTCGCGTCGGTTCGCGCAAATGTTCCGTATCGCCAGGAGCCAGAGCAGTAGCCGGTCTCTCTCGGTTGCAAAATCAGCGTCGCCCGCCCTCCTTGGCGCGGGCACGCAGCGTTAAGATGATTGGCAGACCGGTGTACGGTTCAGCGTCGCGGATGCGAGCTTCGAGGTAACGCCGATATGCTTCAGTCATTAACTGAGGGTCATTTACAAACATGACCAATTCCGGCGGCGCGAGATTGCGTCGAGCTTTATCTGACTCGGCCCGTTCGGACAATTCTTCAGCGGATTGGCCACTTTCGCCGAGGCTACCGCGTCCGAGGAGGCCGTCGTTCCTTGGTTGCGTCGCGTAAAACAATTTGAGCCGTCGGCCTTTGACCAATGGAGGTGGATTCGCTTCAAACGCCTGGCGCAGTA
>JBARMF010000541.1:0-18765 GCA_049802315.1 Candidatus Udaeobacter sp. | reverse complement strand
AAGGATTTGGCGAAATCCCTGCCGCGCGAGATGCTGCCCTTCGGCCACCACTTCATCGACGGTAAGCGTGACGCGAAGGATCGGATTATCCCGCGAGAAACCACAATACTGGCAGTTGTTGACGCATTCGTTGGAAAGATAAAGCGGCGCAAAGAGCCGCATGGTCCGCCCAAAATTTTGCAATGTAAGTGCGCGAGAAGTTTGCGCCATCGCTTCGAATTCTTGATCGGATTTCAAGGCAATCAGATGCTCAAAACGCTCCATTAGCTCCGATTTTCTCAGAGCAAGACTGTCCAGTGTCTCGACAAACGACATCAGGATAATTTCGTGTGCATGGTTAGCTTCGCAAATCTCACTCGTACAAAAAAAAGGCAGCGTCCGGTATTCCAGACGCCGACATAGCAAATGCTCTCGTGAAGCGGCTAGAACGCGAAATTCACGCCGGTGCGGACCATACCAAAATTATTTTTAGGGCCATCCACGAAATTCCAGCTGAAATCACTGACCCAGCCGATGTGTGGAGTTATGCGAATTTCCATCCCACCTCCAACCTGGCCGATTGCCCGCGTTTCGGCATCTGTATGACCAGTTGTCGCAACGATATCGAAACCTTCTCCCGGCTCGACAAAGCGCTCGTTGACTTGCTTCTGGCCTCCGCCAAAGATCCCGCCAGCCCCGCCAAAAATGTACGGCGCAAAGCGCGTACAAGAGATCGGGTAACGCAGGGTGAGAGTGCCGAGTACAGCACCGATCGCGTTGCTCTCGCGGTGGATACTATTGGCAAAAATTCCGTCGCTGAAATCGATGAAGGCATCCTGGCGTGCCTGCCGAGCATCAACCACCCAGCCCTCAATCCCGACGCCAATGTAACGCATGAAAAAATATTTGAGATCGATGCCACCCCCCCAAGCGTGATCAGCCTCGATATAGCGATCATCAATCCAATTAGTTCCCGTGAAAACGTATGTGCCCCAAAGCGAGACGTTGAATTCCCTGTCCGCGTACCACTCAGGACAGGGCGGTGGAGCAACCTGCTTGATTTCCTTCCCTGAATAGCCAACTCCTGCAAAAGCGGCCGAAGCGATCAAACTGAGTCCTAGCAGGCTCATCAGCAGCCTTTTCATCTATTTCTCCTTTTGATTAAGTCCCTCCAAATGGTAGCACGCATTGCCTGTGAACGACTTCCGCGACGCGTTTGGATGGCTTGAGTCTGAGTCGGCCAGTCTGACATTGCAAGCTTTTTCAGGTGTGCGTTTCGGCGTCAGGGCTTCAGTTCCGCCCCGGTATTGGCATCCGTAATGACAAACTTCTCGTGATGAAATGCGGGGTCGCCCCGAAACATCAGTCGACCGGCATAACGGCGCTCGAGTTCCACGAGCAGTTCTTCGTCTTCCTCTTTTAAACGCTTCAAAACGTCGGGGTTCAGGATCACCCGAATGTCGTGGATGGAATCCTGGTACCTGCGCATAACGGTATTGAGCGTCCTGTGTAACTCCACGCTCGTGCTCATCGTCGTCTTCACCACGCCCCGCCCGCCGCAATAAGGACAATTTTCATAGATCGTGTCGCTTAAGCTCTCCTGCGCCCTTTGCCGCGTCATCTCCATGAGGCCGAGTTGTGAAATGGGAAGCACATGCGTTCTGGCTTTGTCGCGCTTGAGCCGTTCCTTCATCAAATTGTAAACCGCCTGTTGATCTCTGCGGCTTTTCATGTCGATGAAGTCAGCAATGATCAGTCCCCCGATGTTGCGTAATCGAAGCTGGCGCGCGATCTCGTCCGCCGCTTCGAGATTGGTTTGCAAGATTGTTTTCTCGACGTCGCGCCCACCTTTGTTCCGTCCAGTGTTCACATCGATCGCGACCAGCGCTTCGGTCTCGTCGATAACAATGTAGCCGCCGCACTTGAGCCAGACTTGTCTGTGAAATGCGTCATCAATCTGTTTCTGCACGCCGTACGTCTCGAAAATTGGTGTGGCGCCATCGTAGTGACGAACGCGGTTTCTCGCGCGGCGGGAGATTTGACCGATCATGCCGGTCATCCGATCCGTCGCCCCGTGATCGTCGCAAAGGATTTCATTGATTTCTTCAGTGAGGAAATCGCGCACCGTTCGCTCGACCAGATCAGGTTCTTCAAACAGCCGGCACGGGGAAGCGTTTTCCCGAATTGCTTCATCGACTTTAGTCCATTGATCCAGCAGAACTCGCAAATCCCGGACAAAATATCTGGCGCGTTGACCTTCGCCTACGGTGCGGATGATCACGCCAACTCCTTCAGGAATGTCCAATTGCCGCAAAACCTTGCGCAGTCGCTCGCGCTCTTTCGGCTCTTCAATTTTTCTAGAGATACCGCTGCGGTCGCTGAATGGCATTAGAACCAAATACCGCCCAGCGAAACTAAGATTGGTTGTGACGCGCGGGCCTTTGGTGCCGATTGGGCCTTTGGTGACCTGCACAATCACGTCTGAGCCGACCGGGTAGATGCTCGGTATGTCTTTTACCGTGATCCGTTTTCGAGGCCGCTTGTTAGACTTTCTATCAATTTCTTCGATGCCGCTATCGAGCGCTGCGGGAATGGCATCCCAGAAATGAAGGAACGCATTCTTTTCGAAGCCGATGTCAACAAACATCGCCTTCAATCCCATTTCGATGTTTTTGACTTTACCTTTGTAAACGCTGCCTACGATGTTCCGTGAGCTCTTACGCTCAACGCTATATTCCTCAAGTCGGCCACCCTCTAGTAAAGCCACACGGGTCTCGAGTTTCTCCACACTCAGAACGAGCTTGTTGCCGGTCTTGCGCGAAGTAAGACCCAAAATCTTTCTCACTTTGTCTATCATAAAAATGGAGTGGTTGGCCGGTCATCAGCCGAGCTGCCGATACGAGCTGCAGAAGCGATTCTGACCGGGGGTTCATCTTGTGGTTGTGCGCTGCTGCCGGCTGGGCGGTGGCGGAGGAGGCTGTGCCGGCTGGTGCTTTATTCCGAAAAGCCGCTGAAAAAAGTTGCGCTGAGGCTGAGGCGCCGCAACCGGGACAGCGCGGGCCGAGGCAGCCGAAGCACGCCGTGCTACTCTCCCGCGAGAATCTGCTTCCGGTTCAACGTCAGGCGAAGCATCCGAAGTTGCCATTTGCACAGTGGCATTTTGCGAATCAGCAGCAGTTTCTTCGTCCTCGGCTCCAAGATTTCCTCCCGCATCATGAAAACTCACTTCCTTAATCAACACGAAAGGATTGGGCTTATGCGCGGGTGGCAGCCAGGCCACCTGCATGTCGAACTTGCCTTCGTCGAGCCCCACTGTGCGCTCCAAGATTCTGTCGGCAATCGGGGCCGCTATACTTCCGCCGTGCCCGGAGGCGCCCTGCACCATCACTGCGATGACATACTTTGGATGGTCATATGGCGCGAAACAGGCAAACCATGCCACATTTTCCTCGTGGCCGCGCTCGCTGGCTTGCGCGGTGCCGGTTTTTCCAGCGACCTGCACATTCTTCAAACGTGCTCTGCCACCGGTTCCACCGTCGTCATTAACCACCTTCCAAAGACCCCTGCGAACCAATTCAATCTGATCAGCCGAAATTTCCTGCCTCAAATCCGATCTGACGCGTGGCGCTGGCGCCACCGGATTGCCTTGCTCATCTAGCAAAGGAGAACCATCTTGGTTCAAGACTTTGTCAACCAAACGTGGGTAGTAGCACACGCCGCCGTTCGCAATCGCAACATATGCCATTGCGAGTTGAAGTGGCGAAACAAGTGTATAGCCCTGGCCGATGGTAACGTTTGCCGTTTGGGCTTGTGTCCATCTTTCCTGCGGATGGTGAATCTGCATCCACTCCGGTCCTGGCATATTGCCAGTCTGTTCGCCGCTGAGTTGCAGACCTGATTCCTCCCCAATACCCAGCATCTTGCCAATATGATCAATCGACTGAATCCCAGCGGCATTGCCATACTGATAGAAAAAAGAGTCACACGATACTTTAATGGCATCAACGAGCCCAACTGTGCCGTGCCCGGAATGTTTCCAGCATTGGAAGTAGTGATCCCCATAACTCACGCCACCGCTGCAGTTGTAACGCGCGTTTGCGAGATTTTTCGTGCCACGCAGACCGGCGAGCGACGTGATAAGCTTAAATGTCGAGCCTGGCGGCAGACAGCTAATCGCACGATTGACTAACGGATCGCTCTCGTCTTTCTGCAGCGCTTTCCAATCCTTTGCCTTAATGCTTGGGATGAAAGTATTCGGGTCGAATGATGGTACAGTAGCCATTGCCAGGACGTTGCCATTATTTGGATCGACAACTACTGCGCCCGCTCGGGGCACGGCGCGCAATGCCTCCTCCGTAATCGCCTGAATGCGCGCGTCGAGCGTCAGGAAGACATTGGCGCCTTGTTGCGGGGGATCTTCGCGCAGCACTCCATCGATTGTGCCCTTTGCGCTGCGCCGTAAATAACGCACGCCAGGTTTCCCGCGCAGATATTCGTCCATCGTTTTTTCGATGTTTGATTTCCCTTCCATATCTGCTTGGTAAAAGGTGAATTTTCTTGCTTCCTCTTGGTTCACATCGTCCGGCACGCCGACGTAACCAAGGATGTGCGCGGCTAGCGCGCCGTAAACGTAAGAGCGCACCGGCTTGATCGCGAGATCAACGCCGGGAAGTCCCACATCATGCTCGGCGAACTTCGCCATGGTAGGGAAATCGATGTCCTTTATGTAAGAAAATGGAACCTCGGTATCGTTACGAAAATGTTTCTGCAATTTGCCCGCGTTGTAATCGCGAGCCAGATCAAGCTCGTTCAGGCGCGGAACGACCCCGTTGTTCACGATCTTGATGATATCCGGCTCCTTCATGTCTTTCGGCATTCCGCTGATGATCGCCCGATATTCACTCGTAGGCGGTGAACCGAACCGTTCGCGGTACCCTTTGACCATTTCCGGCAGATAGAAATCTACCTCATAACTGGCGCGATTCTGGACCAGGGTTAGGCCGTTACGGTCTTTGATCTCGCCGCGCACTGATGGAATACGCACGGTCGCTTGGGAGCTGCCGCGAATCTGGGACGTCCATTCCTGACCGTGCGCCACTTGTATCCACCAAAGTCGAACACCGAGTGAGCCGACACCCAACAGCATGAAAAGACCGAGAAATTGAATCCGAAGACGCGAATTCAGGCGTCGCTTGCTCATTCTACCTGTCCCCTTTCAGGACCGTACGAATACGCTGTGATCTGCCCGAGCCATTGTAGTCCCCAGAAGAAGATGGGGGCGATGGCCATCGCAACAAGGCCCGGTCCGCCGATCTGCCACCAGATTTCATGTGTAAACACAAGCGAGCCGCGACGAAACGTAATCATGAGATATTGCGCCAGAACTATTAGCGAGGTGAAAACGCCGCTCAGGATACAATGTACTTCCCAACGACCACGGGCAAAGAGTGGTCGCAGGCCATGCATTATTCCTGCCAGCACACCGTAGAGCAGTATCGATGATCCGGCTGCGATTTCAACCTTGCCGCCTATCACCTGAACGGTAAGCGCATCCAGTAAAACCCCGGCAAAGAACGCCAAGGCCAGCATCAGGGGGAAAGGCAATGCCATTGCGCCGTAGAAAACAATCACAGGCACGATGTAGATGTGCGCGTTGTAAAACCACGGGAGTGCCGGGATTAAAAGTTCGGCGATCTGAGCCACCAGCACTAACCCCAAGAGAACAAGGAAAAAAATCATCTTCGACCCGTTACAACAAAAACGTCCTCCAGATGAGAAAGGTCGACGGCAGGTGTTAGCTGCGCCTGACCGTCCAATTCGCGCACACGAAAACTTTTCACAGCTCCAATGAACAACCCCGAAGGAAAAACACCACCAACTCCCGAAGTATAAACTTTCTGACCGGGCTTCAAATCAGCCTGCTTTGACAAAAAATTCAGGTCCAAAAACGGCGTGAGTCCCCCGGTCACGCGCTCGCCGGAAACGATCCCCTGTTCGCGACTGCCTTCCACTGAGGCTGCGATCCGGCAGTTTTCATCAGAGACCAGCAAAACAATCGAAATCGTGTCGCTTACGGTGGTCGTTTTTCCGACCAAGCCAACGTCGGTTACCACCGGCATATCTGTTTCAATCGCGTCTCTTTTGCCGCGATTTATGGTAAGCGTTCGCCACCAACTGGACGAATCGCGAGCGATCACTTCAGCTGCGACTAATTTAAACACCGAACGCTCACGATAATTGAGGGCATGGCGGAGACGATTGACCTCATGCTCAACGTCACGCAAGCCCTGGTTGGTCGCGCGCAGTTCTCGGTTTTCGACACGTAAGGCGGCGTTATCGTGCTCCAATTCGTCGAGCGACTTTAATCCCGACCGCACAGAGGTAATCTGCTTTTTTATTCCAGATCCACCGGTCAAAAACGGCGCCAACAGCCGGTAGACACCTGCCTTGAATTTCTGCGTTGTATCCGGACCGAAGCTCAGGAAATATCCCAGAACGGCGCCGAAAATCAGCAGCGCGATGACGTTTGTGCGGCTCATCGGAATTGGCGATTGCCGACTGCCGATTGCCAATTGGCCACTCGACAACTCACCGGCGGACGCCTAACGAGCTTTCCGGTTTCCGTTTTCCGGTGTCCGCCATTATTGGCGCCACTGGCGATCGGCTGAGGCCACCTGACGCAAAAACTTAAGTTCATTGAGGCATTTGCCTGTCCCCTCCGCCACTGCGCTGAGCGGATCTTCCGCTACATGGACAGGCAACCCGGTTTCCTCACTCAAAAGCTTGTCGAAGCCGCGCAGCAACGCGCCGCCGCCTGCCAGCACGAGCCCGCGATCAACCAAGTCCGCCGAAAGCTCGGGCGGACAACGCTCCAGGGTAATGCGCACTGAATCGACAATCGTCGAGATCGGTTCGAGCAAAGCTTCGCGCACCTCTTGAGACGTGATCATCAGTGTTTTGGGCAGACCAGCGACCAGATCGCGTCCTTTAACTTCGACGCTTGTTTCCTTTTCACTCGGATACGCCGAGCCGATTTTGATTTTAATTTCTTCAGCGGTGCGTTCCCCAACCATCAAATTGTAGGCGCGCTTCATGTATTGCACGATCGCCTCATCCAACTCGTCGCCGGCAACGCGAACGCTCCGACTAAAGACAATTCCGGAAAGCGAAATGATAGCGACCTCTGTCGTTCCGCCGCCGATATCGATGATCATGTTACCCGCAGGATCCTGCACCGGCAGCCCGACACCGATCGCCGCCGCCATCGGTTCCTCGATCAAATACACTTCACGCGCGCCCGCATGCGTAGCTGATTCGCGTACTGCGCGCTTTTCCACCTCCGTGATTCCTGATGGTACCGCAATAACGACACGCGGTTTCACCCGCACCTTGCGATTGTGCACTTTGGTAATGAAATGCCTCAACATCGCTTCGGTAACTTCGAAATCAGCGATCACGCCGTCCTTAAGCGGACGCACCGCAACGATGTTTGCCGGCGTGCGCCCCAACATGCGTTTGGCCTCGTCCCCCACGGCCAGCACCCGGTTCGTGCCGGCCTGCACGGCTACCACCGATGGCTCACGTAAAACGATCCCCTGATCCTTTACGTAAACAAGAGTGTTCGCCGTGCCCAGATCGATCCCAATGTCGCTGGATAGCCAGCCGAAAAATCCGTTGAACATGAATTATTTGTTAGCAGCACTGTCCAGCTCGAAGCAAACGCGTTCACGCGGCGCGATTCGGCCGGCTGAGACGCGGTAACATGAGAAGGCGCAGCCCGCCGTCAAGCGTATTTATCTTGGAGTGATGGAACTATTGGCGCTCACGAGCTTGCCATCAGTGCATTACTCCTTTAGTCCATCACTCAATGGAAAAAGTGATCATCGCCCCATCAATTCTTGCGGCAGATTTCTCGCGGCTCGCTGAGGAAATTCATCGCGTTGAGGCAGCAGGCGCCGATTGGATTCATTGCGACATCATGGACGGCCATTTCGTCGATAACATTTCATTTGGACCGGACGTCGTGCAGTTCGTGCGCAAAGAAGCAAGCCTCCCGCTCGATGTCCATTTAATGATCGAGCACGCCGATCGCTATGTGGCGCGATTTCTTAAAGCCGGCGCAAATTCAATCACCGTCCACGTGGAACCAGAAGCCAAACACGACGTCGTGAAAACGTTGCAGCAGATTCGAGACGCCGGTTGCCGCGCCGGCCTCACCTTAAATCCAGAGACTCGATTGGAAACGATCGAACCGTACCTCGGAAAATTCGATATGCTACTCGTCATGACTGTTCATCCGGGTTTTGGCGGACAACCGTTTCGATCTGATCAGATGGAAAAGGTCAGGCGCGCAGCGGAATGGAACCGATCGCGCGAGCACAAGATCGACATTGAGGTAGATGGCGGCATTAATCCGAAGACCGCCCGAGTCTCAGTCGAAAACGGCGCCAACGTGCTCGTCGCCGGCACGTCAATTTTTCGTTCACAGGATTACGCCAAAGCAATTCGTGAATTGCGCGGCGAATGAGAGGACGAAGTATCTCCCGCGCTTAGCGCATTTAGGCCGCCGCTACGCCAGCCACCACTGGCTCCGCTTCTGCGGTGGTTTCAGCCATTACTTCGTCAGTTTGCGTGACGCGCACAACCTCTTCAATAGTTGTGCTACCCTGAGCTACGCGTCGCCAGCCATCCTGTCGCAAAGTCTCCATGCCTTCAGCAATAGCGCATTGCTTTAACTCGCTTCCGTCACGCCTCCGCATGATCAGCTTTCGCAGCGGCTCGGTGATCACGCAAACTTCGTAGATCGCCGCACGTCCCTGGTAACCGGTCTGCCGGCATTGATCGCATCCTGTGCCGCGCTTAAAGCGAGTGCCGAGCTCTTTCACCGGAACTCCAATCTCGGCGAGGTAATCGCGCGGATAATCAACTTCTTCGACGCAATCAGGGCAGATCGTGCGCACGAGCCGCTGAGCGATAAACGACTTTACCACAGAGGCGAGCAGAAACGGTTCCACGTCCATGTCGAGCAAACGTGTGATGCCACCGACCGCGTCATTTGTGTGCAGTGTGCTGAAGACAAGGTGACCCGTCATCGCGGCACGAATCGCAATGTCTGCAGTCTCAACATCTCGAATCTCACCGACCATGACCACGTTCGGATCTTGTCGCAAAATGTGCCGAAGCCCTTTGGCGAAAGTCAGATCAATCTCTGGTTTCACGTCGATTTGGGAGACACCAGGGATTCGATATTCCACCGGTTCTTCAATCGTAATAATCCGGCGCTGTACCGAATTGATGCTGCTGAGAAAACAATACAGCGAGGTTGATTTGCCGCAGCCTGTAGGACCCGTAAGCAGGATAATTCCGTTCGGCTGAGTGAGGAGACTTCGAATAATTATTTCCTGCTTATCCCCCAAATCGAGTCTCTCGAAATTGAATTCCTGTTGGCCGCGGCTTAACAAACGCAAGCTGATTGACTCACCGTTGACGGTTGGAATCGTCGACACACGCACGTCGATCTCCACGTTGCCCGCGAGCAAATTCATCCGGCCATCCTGAGGAAGCCGACGCTCGGCAATGTCCATATGTGACATCACCTTCAACCGCGAGATGATCGCCGACTGCAGGACGCGCAATTGCGGTGGCACAGCGACTTCGTGCAAAATGCCGTCGATCCGATACCGAATGCGCAGATCGTTTTCCAGCGGTTCGACGTGAATATCAGTTGCACGCTCTGCAATAGCCTCGCGAATGATCTGGTTAACAAATTTGACGACCGAGGCTTCGGGATCATCGGCGTTCAACTCGATTGCGGTCTCGGTGTCCTCCAGCAGGTCCATGGACCCTCGGGTCTTCAGAATCTCGTCGAACGTCTCCGCGCCAACGCCATAAAGAGTTTTCATCGCGCGCAAAAGCTGCGCGCGCGGCACGAGCACCCATTCTGGGGGTTTTTTCAACAGTTGCCCCGCAAGCTGGCGTCCGATCGAATTGAAAAGATCGTAGGTCGCCAGCACCACCGAGTTTTCCTTCGACTCGATCGGCAGAATGTGATGTTGAAAGACGAAACGGCTCGGCAAGATCGACAAAGTAGTGCGATCGATTTTTTTTGCGTCGACCGACACGATCGGCACCCGAAAGAACTTCCCGATTGCGCCGAGAAAACGTTGTTCGTCCACCTTGCCCGAGTCGAGTACCTGACTTACCCACGAACCTCCGTTGAGATTAGTGGCTAACCCGGCCGCCTCTTCAGTCGAAGCCACACCGCTTTCGAGCAGCAAATTAATCAGCGACTGACTGGGAGCTGCGTTCATTCCGCAAGTCTCACGGCATGTGTAACGCCCGGCGCACGGGGGTATCAAGATTGCCGGTCACACGCATCGAATAATTCTTCTGCAGCCGTGCAATAGCGTAGCTCACTTCTGGTGTGAATACGCCGTCCACGGGTCCGCAATAGTAGCCCAGTCGATGCAACGCGGTTTGCAGCGACCCAACGTAAGCCGGATCCAACAGGAGGTGTTGACGCGCCTTCAAATAGTACTCCCAACGCCAGGCATATCTCGGTGCGAAATCCGTAGCCTTGACGTGAGGCGTCTGATGCACGAGGCCCCATTCGTCTCGTTGCGCCAAAGGATCCGTCGACCGGAAGATGCCGTAATCCACTACGTCAAACTCGTCGGCTCGTGCAACGACTGTCCCCAGGCCGAGGATCAAAACGAGTGCCATTCGTGTCATAATTGCAAAGGTTAATGCAGGTCTTTATCCCCCGGAAGATCCGGTGGCGGCAAGGTTATCTGTTTGCCCGTCTCCACTTTAGGGCAGTCTGGACACTCAGCCTGGTCCAGTTCAGGACCAAAATGCGTATGAGTGTTCTCCCATTTCTGCCGCAGTCGATAAGTGTCCAGCTTCGTCAAGGTCACCTCTGGGCACATGAGAATGATTAATTCGCGACGCTGCTTGCCACTGGCTGTGGACCGGAACGCCGCGCCCAGGATAGGAATGCGCGAGAGATAAGGAAAGCCTTGATAGTTCTTCTGCTTTTGATCTTCAATGAGTCCACCGAGGATGATCGTTGATCCGTTTCCCGCGGAAACATTCGTGCGTATGTAACGCGTGTCGATTGTGGGCACTGAGTTGCCGCTGATGTTTACGTTGCCGCCCGGAACAATGCTGTCGATCTTTTGCAAAATATCGAGCGACACCTCCTTCTCGGAGTTAATGAGCGGGACGACCTCAAGCTGCAACACTACCTTCTTGTACTCGATGCTCGATGATACCGAGGCCACATTTTGGTTCCCTATCAGACCATTATTAACGTTGCTTAGGGTATTTACCGGAACGGGAACCTCCTGGCCGGAAGCGATAATAGCTTTCTTGTTGTTGCTGGTGAAAACGGTTGGCCGGGAAATAACTCTGAATCGATTCGTGGACTCCAGCAGATGCACTACCGCCGCAAACGCGTTGCCGGCTGCCAGGTAAAGATTTGTTCCGCCGCCTACGTTTTGGATGATTTGGCTGAAGTTGATCAGATTGGCTGGATCGAGAATGTTGGGGACAACCGGTGCCACGCTGCTGGCAGGGTTTACGGAGGAACCGGGGATGGGAACCCCCGGGTCGTTCGTCGAAAACACACCATTATTGCGCGAGGTGCCTACGAACCTTTTGTTGTACTTTGCGAACCAATCGACACCGAATTCTTCGTTGTTGCTAAGGGTCAATTGCCCAATCACCGTGCTCAACGACACCTGCGGGGCTTTGACGTCCATTTCGTCGAGGATCTTTTCCACCTTCATGACCACTTCGCGATTCCCAAGGATAATGATTGAGTTGGCGCGTTGATCCGCGATCAGTTTCGAATTGCCGATGGTGACCGCCTTGGGCACGGTGTCCACAGGCTGAGTGGAAAGCTCCTCTGAAATATTAAGCGAGCTGCCTGTGCCGCTCTGGCTGCCGCTGTAGTTGTTCGTCAGCGGCGAATTACCCGCCCCACCCCGCTGTTGCGATTGACCTCCCGGCGACGGGCCAACGCCCGGAAGTCCTCCCTGTCCTCCAGCGCCGGCGCCTTGTTCTGTTCCCGGTTCGGTCAATGCCTGGACAAGAACGGGCAAAATGTCGCCGGCCGAAACGTATTGCAGATAGCGGGTAACCGGCTTTGCAAACTCTACGTTGGCATCGAATTCGTGAATCAATTGCCGGATAAACGGCATATTGATCGGCCGTGTAACGACGTGGATACGATTCGTGCGGACATCGGGAGTGATCTTGATTTTCCCGACGATGACTGCTTCTTCGGAAAGAATACCGCCGCCGCCTGAGTCCCCCACCGGCATGGGCTGTGGCACACCTCCGGGCACCTTGACGCCTCGAATCCCCGGCTGGCCGGATGTTTCAGCGCCTTTCTCGAAAATGTCCTTAAGCATGTCAACGACTTTGCTGGCATCCGCGCGCTCCAGCTTGATGAACTCGCTCACGACTTCCGCCGGCGCCACGTCAACCTGCTCAATCACCCCGGCAAGTTGTCGAATAATGTCAGCGTTCTGTGTCACAAGCAGGCTGGAGGATTTTGGGAGCGCCAAAATGTTGATCGTGCCCGAGCTTCCTTGGAAATACGCCATCAAAACCTGCTGAAGTTCCTGTGGGTCGGCGTACTGCAGCCGAAACAAAAAGCTGATTACAGGATTTCCCGCCGGAATGTCGGCCAAGTCCGAGATGATGGGAACTGGCGCTTTGCGCGGATTCTGGCCGGCGCCGACGACATCAACAATGTCGCGACCAGCTGGTACGAGTGAAATCCCGTTGAGCGCCATACTTATCTCTATGATCTTGATCGCCTCTTCGCGTGACACGTCTTTCGCGATGAAAATGTTGACCTTGCCCTGCACGAAATTATCCATCACCAATTTCTTGCCGGTGAGCTGCTCGTAGAGATGCAACACATCGACTACGTCGCTGTTAGGAAATTGCAGTCGCACAGTAGCCGGCGCGTTCGCCGGGGCGGCTGGCGCCTCCTCTTGTACCGGTGGACTGACTCCTTTGACGGCGGGCAGAGTTGGACGCTGCGAGTCTCTCTGAGCAGAAGCTGTGGTCGCGCTGGCAAGCACGACTGTCGCGATACAGAAAAGCCGATGCACAGCCCTCTTTTGCTGGATTGCTGGCCGTAGTAGATTTATGAGACCCATCAACGTATTTCCCTCTGTGGAACAGTGCTTCAATGGTAAACCTGGACGCGGCAGGGAGTGCTAGTTTATAGGAGATCGGTGTTATTGCAAACCAGACTCACACTTGGCGTCATCTGCTGGATCCTGATCGCGGCCTTTGCTTGTGCCGCGCCCCAACAGACTTCGAATTCAGTCGCTGAAATTCAGTCCGTCCTCACCGTCCAGCAGGACGCTTGGAATCGTGGCGACATCGACGCGTTCATGAACGGCTATGCACGGTCGGCATCGACGGTATTTGTCTCACAAGACGAAGTCAGCCGCGGTTGGGAAACAGTCCGTGACCGTTACCGAGTGAAATATTCCGATCGGACGAAGATGGGAACGCTTGGTTTCTCCCAGATTGAAGTCACGATGCTTTCGCCCGATGCAGCAGTCGTGCTCGGTCGCTGGCAGCTAAAACGCACAAATGACGAGCCGCACGGACGATTCACACTCATCTTCAAACGCCTGCCGGAAGGGTGGCGCATTGTTCATGATCATACGTCCGCAGCCCCGTCGCAGTGACGGAGGCCTGTTTGAACTGGTCGACCTCGATCCTTGCCCGCAGACGAGATGCCTGACTTACCCGCGCAATCGGGTGAGAAGCTTCTCATGGATATTGTCGAAGCCGCCATTGCTGAAAACCACGACCACGTCTTTTGGCTGCAGCATCGGAATGATTCGGTCCACAATCGCGTTGGCATTTTGCTCGTAGAATGCAGGCCGGCCAGCCTCAGCGATCGCCGCGACGACCCGCTCCGGTTTTAAGCGCTGATCTTCGGGGATTTGTTCGATCCGGGCCACCTGCGAGATAAATACACCGTCGGCCATTTTGAGCGCTTCAGGGAGTTGCTGCTGAAACACCGCACGGCGAGTCGTATTCGAGCGGGGCTCAAATACCGCCCATAGCCGCTGACCACGAAAACGATGACGGAGCGCCTGCAATGTTTGAGAGATTGCAGTGGGATGATGCCCGAAATCGTCGATTACTGTAACGCCGCCAGCTTCGCCGCGAAGCTCCTGCCGCCGCGCAATGCCCAGGAAACTGGAGAACGCGCTGGCGATTTCTGTCGTCGGCACATCATAAAAGCGCGCGGCGGTCGCCGCCATCGCGGCGTTATGAACATTGAATTCGCCAACAAGCGGAATTTCGAAAACGTCCTCACCCAGTTTAAATCGAGAGACACCAGCCGAGTAAGAAACGTCTCGAATTCGTTCGGCGCAGTTTTTCGAGAAACCCACTTCGATCATCTGCGCGAGGCAATCTTTAGCGACCTCAACGGCATTCGGATCGTCCCCGTTCACGACGACCATGCCGTTTTGAGGAACGATATTCAGCAAGCGTCGAAAGCTGAGCTTGATCTCATCGAGATTGTTGAAGATGTCCGCATGATCGAACTCCACATTGTTCACGATCACGAGTTCCGGCAGGTAATGAACAAACTTTGAGCGCTTGTCGAAAAATGCGGTGTCGTACTCGTCACCCTCGAGCACAAAATATTTTGAATCGTTAAGCCGCGCGCCTTCGCCAAAATTTTTCGGAATGCCGCCGATTAGAAAACCTGGGTTGCGTGCAGCTTTTTCCATGATCCAGGCAAGCAAAGCCGTCGTCGTTGTTTTACCGTGCGTTCCAGTGACCACGAGATTATGGCGGCCGCGCAGGAAAAAATTCTTCAGTACCTCTGGCAACGACAGATAAAGTAGTTTCCGGTTCAGCACCGCCTCCACTTCCAGATTGCCACGCGTCATGGCATTGCCGATCACCACCACGTCGGCATCCGCTGGGATGTTCTCCGCGCGATAACCTTCCATGGGCGCGATTCCCTTGTTCTCGAGGAAGCTCGACATCGGCGGGTAAACATTCTGGTCCGACCCAGTGACCTTAAAGCCGCGCTCTTGCAGCGCGACGGCAACTGCGCCCATCGCTGTACCGCAAATTCCAAGGAAGTGGAAACTCTTGGGCGCTTCTTTCACGCGGGTTTTCTACGCCGCGTCAGCGAGTTTGGCTAGCCGCATCTGTCATTCCGAACGTAGCGTAGCGAAATCGAGGAATCCCGTTGATGTTTCTCTTCGTTTTCGCCGCCGGATTCTTCGACTCTGGCTCAGCGTGACGATCCCCGCGCAATCGTCATTTCTTTTTGAAGACTTCGATCGCTTCCCACGCTTCGTCGGGCGGAGCTTGCTCGTATTCGAGCGCGCGCTGCAGATACATCTTGGCCAGCAGATCGTCGGGATAGAATTCCAGGAAGCGTGAAAAAAGGATTTTCGCGTCGATAAAATCGCGTGTGCGAAATTTCTCTAACGCTTCCTCATACGTTTCCAGCCATTTCAAAAACTCCGGATCCGTCTCTTCGCCTCGCTCAGCGACGAAAGTAAAAACGTCTACCGGTTTGGTTTTGCCCTTCACTTGCACGCGAGCCACCGAGCGTAAATAAACTTCGTCCCGGACCAGCTCGGCAACCGACGCACCAACCAGCATATCGACACCATAGGTTCGCGTGAGGGCTTCCAGCCTTGATGCCAGATTTACGGCATCACCTATCACCGTGGGATCCATTCGCTCCTGCGAACCGATATTACCAACGATCACTTCACCGTGGTTGACGCCGATGCCCATGCCCAATCCCATCCGGCCTTGTTCGCGCCAGGTTTGATTGAGTTGGCTCAACTGCCGGCGCATTCCCAACGCCGCGCGCGCGCAACATTTCGCGTCCTGCGCCGTGCCAAGACTGCGCACATTCCCCCAAACAGCCATGATGGCGTCGCCGATAAATTTATCGAGCGTTCCGCCATTGCTGAAAATTTCAGAGGTCATCGCTGAGAGATATTCATTGAGCTGCGCGACCAGCGCTTCGGGATCGGCTTTCTCCGCCAGCGTTGTGAAACCAATCAAATCCGAGAACAGGATCGTCACCGGCACCCGCACACCACGAAGCGAGCTGTAGTAGCTGTCCGGATTGTCCAGGATTTCCTTGACCAGATTTTTCGAGACGTAGCGTTCGAGCGTGCGACGAGTGCGCAATTTCTCCAGCCGCTCCAGGAAGTATTCGAAGC
Source organism: Candidatus Udaeobacter sp. (assembly GCA_049802315.1). Taxonomy (GTDB): domain Bacteria; phylum Verrucomicrobiota; class Verrucomicrobiia; order Chthoniobacterales; family UBA10450; genus Udaeobacter. The sequence continues at coordinate 2,539 of JBARMF010000541.1, read as the reverse complement.
CGAGGGAAAACGATCCGCTGAGGACCAGCGCCAATAACACCGGAACAGTAAGCAGCAGCAGCCCGGTTTTGTCGTAGAATAATCGCGCCGTTCCAAGATACGTCCCCGTAAGTACAACCAGTGCCCCAACGCAAAGCAACGGCCTGCGCAAGAAGGCTACAAGCAACCACGCCGCAAGCCCTGCCGCACCCACGAGCGCCAGACCAACTTTCGGCGGCGTAGGCTGCAAATATTCGTGGCCGAGCGCCGCAGCCATCGCCTGCAAATGAAGTCCGGGCCCCAATGTGGCCGGGCTCATCGGTGTATCGACCACGTCGTGCAATATCTGTGCAGACGCCCCTACTACTACGATTTTGTCTTTGAAAAACGCACCATCAGCGTAGTTGGCATGCCAGAATTTTGGATCGAACACTTCGTAGAGCGGACGCGGTTCATACGCGTCGACCGCACTAAAGCGAATCATATGGCCATCAGAATTCTGAGGGACGTCACTAGCATGACCGATTTTCGTTAGGGCCCGCGCGGAAAGAGATTCGTAACTCTCCTGGCTCGGGTGCGGCGGCAATCCGGCCAGTTGCCGATTGGTCACGTGATAAAGTACGCTACGCACTTTGCCGTCGATGGGATCCGCCCAGAAATTCACAAACCCTACGCGATCATCCTGGAGCTGCGGCGGCGGAATTAACGCATCGTTCGGCGTGACTTCCTGCGCAGCCTTTCCCATATCGAAATTGGCGGCCAAGACTACTTTGTCACGATAGCGGTCGAGCGCGGCGTGAAACGCTGGATCGCCATCTTTCTGTTGGTCAAACATCATGTCGAACATCACCATGCGCGCACCCGCGCTAAACAGACGATCAAGCAGGAGCGCCCAGATTTCGCGCGACCACGGGAATGGCCGCTCGGTCATCACCTGAAACGCGCGGTTATTCGCGATTTCGTCGGGCGTCAATGGCGGCAATTCCAACGTGCTTTGGTCAAGTCCCAGAAAAACAAAATCGTTGCGCGTTGCAGTTTTTCGGCCCTCGCGTCGAAGTAAATCCTCGAAACTCTGTTCGCCTCGCCACGGCGTCGAAAGAAACGGCGTCATCGGGAAGAAATAACCGAGAAAAATCAGGGCGGTCCAAAAAACGCAGATCGACGCCAGGATCAAAAGCCGATAGCGACCAAGCCAATTCACGCGCGCATTATACCTCTATTGCGGGATTTTGAAATTTCATTCCAGCGGGATGGGCACCACCATTAAATCATTAGTGCGTTCAACGCTTTGGATCCCTGAGACGCTAAAACGATTAATCTCGAAGTTAATTAATTCTGCTTGACTAGGAAATTCCAAAGCCTCACAAAAACCCAAGTTGATCGGCTCGCAAAATTTCTCGAAATCTCCCTTGGAACGGTCTCTGTTCATATGCGCAGCGGTTGTGACCCTCGCGGTTCAGCCAATGCAAGGCCAGGCACCGCCTGGCTCGGCGCAAAATCGCGCGCAATTGCTGGGCGGGCAGGCGTATCCAGGCCCAAGCGCCACACCCAGTGCCGAAACTGAAGGTTACCCAGTCACAAGTCCCAACGATAAAGACATCGGCGAGCAGCAGATCTTGAAGCGGACGGAGGAGTATAAACCGTTCACCATTTCTGTTTACTCTCCGTTTTACTGGACATCCAATGCCGCGCTCGTCAGCAAGGGCGAACAAGATGATGTCCTGTTCGCTCCAGGGGTTACTTTGATGTATGAGCCGCGCATCACCAACACGCTATACGCGCAAGTCGGCGTGATACAGCAATTCTTCTTCTACGACCAACTCACGGAACTTAATTTCGCCAGCCTCGATGTTATCGCCGGTCTGCATTATTACCTGCCGCAGTTCCACAACCTGAGCCTTCGCGGGTATTATGATTACAACCGCCTCACGACTACTGACAACTTCGACGAGATATTCGTCAATAATTCCATCATCTTAAACGCGGAACTCCCGTTCCGGATCGCCCGTGCCCAACAGCTCCTCGCTGGCGTTGCCTTGAATCTGAGCTTTGAGGGCAATCCCCAATCACCGCGTCGCAACAACTACTCACTCTATGGCAGCTACGATGTTGCTTTGACTCGCTCTTTTTCCCTGGACGCCGGGTTTCAGTTCGTCGTGCGCGATTATTATTCCGACGATCGAACCGATGTGAACGAAATACTTTCCGTGAGCGGAAACTATCGGGTTCGGGACTGGCTCACATTGAGCGCTCTCAGCTCTTTCGCCTGGAATCAGTCAAATCACAGTGTCTTCGATTACAGCGTCGCTAACATCGGCGGCGGCGTAGCGCTGACCCTCAAGTTCTAACGTCCGATGAAAAATCGCTCTGTCTCTTCAGCGCGAAGAGCGAAAATCTTAGCGCGCGGGTTGCTCATTTGTTTTCTCCCGACCGGCACCTGCTTAAATGCTGCACAGTTGGAGGGAGCGCGCGTTACACAAGTGGTCAAAGATGTGAAGCTTTGTTTGCCCCAAGCAGCGCCACACCGGGTCGCGGTTGGTGAAAGCTTTCGCGATGATGA
>JBARMF010000540.1:0-2867 GCA_049802315.1 Candidatus Udaeobacter sp. | reverse complement strand
GTGTTTTAAGCTCCTCCTTGCGAAGGTCAGTCTCTTTTCCGGGCGGTTTGTAATACGGTAAGAGCACCAGCATCATGAAGCAGAAGGCCCCCAACGCCCCGCACAAGATGTCGAGCAGCGACATATTAAAGATGTTGATCTCGCGGGATCGGGCTCTCATGCCTTTTCCTTGTCTTCTTCTGGCGCGGCGTAGAGGCGATTAATTAAGTTCCGCAAAGTGTAATCGCCGGCGTCGTTCAGAGCCGATTCTTCGCGTTCCTGCACGAGATGCAGCAAAAAGACCAGGATTGCGCTTTCGACGAGCGCCACCATGGTGCAGTCAAAACCAACGCCGAGGGTTTTAGCAACCTCATGCAGATCAAGCGCCTTGGTTGGATCACCAGCTGCCGATAACGATGCGCCCAGAGAATAAACTGTGCCGATGAATCCGAGCGTGGGAACCACCCAGGCGATGAAGCGTACCAGTCCGTAACGCAAATCGAGGCGATTTGCCATCAACTCTAACTGCTGGCTCATGACGCCTGCGGCTTGTTCTACCGACGAACTCGATTGGAACTGGAGGATCGCCAGATTAATCAGCGACGGCAAAAAGCCGTTCTCATGGTCGAACAGATTGGCTACTCGCCGTCGGATCGGGCCGAGATCGTGCGAGACCAGCACAGTCCGGTCGTCCTCGGGAAGAAAATGCGCGTTAAGAAAATTCTTTTCCCGCACCGCAGTCCGCCACCGAACGAACAGTTCGCCCAGCGCGACGAAAAAGATCATGTGCATGGCGTTTTGAATTGTGAACGGGTAAAAGAAATGCAGCGACGGATGATCCAGAACCAGGACTGCTGCTCGCCCGGAGAGCACCACGGTCAAAAGCCCTATGAAGAGAATTCCGGCGATGGCAGCGAGCGCAATTGCGGTGGATCGCTGCGGCTTTTCCCATAAGCCACCCAGACTAAAACCAGGCTTGCCCGCTTTTGGAGCAGCGGCGTTGAGATCAACGCCTTGGACGTGATTCAAAACAACTCACCCCTTTCAGATGAACGCTCAACGAACCGCTGGTCTGTACAGACTCCGCGATTTTCCAGGCGTCGCACGGCATCAAAGTATTTCTCCGGTTTTTGGCAGCTAAAGTTGCCCGATTTCGTTTGAGGCTCACCATTTGCAGCCGGCGGGGAGGCTAGAAAAATTGCGTCCGACGGGCAAGGCTATTGTTGCCGCTTAAAAAAGCTAAAAGAATTACAAGAGTCAAAAACGGAGCCCCACGCGCCAGCCTCTCTCCGATTCTAACTACTTGAGTTCCTCGTTCGTTTCTCCGAAGGCGTTGACGGCAAATTGCAAATCTTCGCGTGAATGCGCTGCCGAAACCTGCGTGCGAACACGCGCAGTACCATGCGGAACGACTGGATAAAAGAAGCCAATCACGTAGACGCCTTTCTCCAACATGCGCGCAGCGAACTTTTGTGACTTTGCGGCGTCGCCGATCATGATTGGGACGATTGGATGCACACCGGGCTTGATCGTTAGGCCTCGTTCGGCCAGGGCGTCCCGGAAGAACTTTGTGTTTTCTTCAAGCTTGTCGCGCAGTTCGGTCGACGCGGTGAGGAGCTCGAGCGCTTTCAGGGAAGCAGCAACAACTGGTGGCGCGATTGTGTTGGAAAATAGATAAGGCCGGGAACGTTGCCGCAGAAGATCGACAATTTCCTTTCGCCCGCTCGTAAAGCCACCGCTGGCGCCGCCAAGAGCCTTGCCGAGCGTGCCTGTGATGATATCGATCCTGCCCATCACTCCGCGATATTCGTGCGTGCCGCGTCCAGTTTTGCCGAGAAAACCGGTAGCGTGCGCGTCGTCGATCATCGTCAGCGCGTTGTACTTTTCGGCGAGGTCGCAAATGGCCGATAGGTTCGCGATTGTGCCGTCCATCGAGAAACAACCGTCGGTCGCGACCAATCTGAAGCGCGCATCTTGCGCAGCGCCGAGTTGCGCCTCCAGATCTGCCATGTCGTTGTGCTTGTAACGAAACCGTTGCGCTTTGCAGAGGCGGATGCCGTCGATAATGCTGGCGTGATTCAATTCATCGCTAATCACCGCGTCTTTCTCGGTGAGCAGCGTTTCGAACAATCCACCGTTGGCGTCGAAACATGAGGGATAAAGGATCGTTCCTTCTGTCCCGAGAAATTTCGTGAGCGCGGCTTCCAGTTCCTTGTGAATGTCCTGTGTGCCGCAGATGAACCGCACACTGGCCATCCCGAAACCATGCGTCTCGAGCGCCTCTTTTGCCGCGGCAATTAGCGCGGGATGATCGGCCAAGCCAAGATAATTGTTCGCACACATATTCAGCACGCGTTTGCCACCAGTGATCGCAATGTGTGCATCCTGGGGACTGGTAATGACCCGCTCGGTTTTGAACAAGCCCTGTGATTTAATTTCTTCCAGCGTTTGAGAAAGTTGTTTTCCGAATTCAGCGATCATAGATAAACCGCAAGCTATCCGGATATGATGCCGCAACAAGGAATGAGGGCTTCCCCGCCGCCGCGTTTTGTCATGTTGAGCGAAGCGAAACATCTCTGGCTATTGCCCAGCGTGACTGGCGAAAAGATGATCAGAGATTCTTCGCTCCGCTCAGAATGACAAGAAGGGAATCGCCACGGGCTCCCTCTGTACGGCTGGGAAGCGGTCCCTCCTTGAAAAACTTCCAAGAAGAGTCTTGCCAAATTGTGAATAACTGTTAATAACTTGCCTTGGTGATACGCCTTGACCTACGCTGAGCGTCGTAACCTTGCCTTAATTCTGCTGGCGGTTTTCATCGCCCTCATTCTCCTTACCGGCTGCGGCACCACGCATCACGCCCTCCCGGCATACGAGCCGCCGCTGGCGAA
>JBARMF010000539.1:0-1907 GCA_049802315.1 Candidatus Udaeobacter sp. | reverse complement strand
CATGTGTCCAGGTCGATGCAGGGCTCATGCCATGAGTTATCAGTAGCGCGCTGGTCCAAAGCATCATGACCAACTGCGTCGCCACTACGATCGCAAACGTTACCAGCGGCAGAACGACCAGCGGGATTGTGGCCTTCGAGAGCAATGTAGTGGAGTCCGATACAGGCAGCGATTTCCAGAACAGGATGCTGCGATCGCGGCGTTCGCCGTATAGCGCGTCGAGACAATAGAACACGCCGACAATAAAGGCAGTCACTATTAACATGATTGCCGCCATGTCATACGGCGCTTCAATTGCAGCCCGCGCTTTTGCAGGATCGAGTAGCAAAACTTCCCGGCGGCGTTCCGGCAGCCCAATCGTGCTGACGAGGAAACCGAATAACACGACAATGGCAACGAGTATTGGCGCGACGTAAATCGAACGGTTCTCCCAAAGTTCCCGCCACACCGACCAATAAAACGGCCGCGTCGCGGCGGGTCTGTAGCCGGGGTCGCTGACCCCGGAACTCGCGGTGTTCGGTTCGCTATTCATTTGAAAAATAAAGATGACGCGCCGGCAGCGTTCTGGGGAGCGCACGCGCCCTCGCGTGCTGGTTGCCGCATTTTGCGGCAACGAACTTTTCTTTTTCCGTGGCTTGTCAGCCCATAAAAGCAATTAGGAAGTTCGTGAAGGCAGAATGCCTTCACCAGCACGCGAGGCGCGTGCGCTCCCCAGACTGCCGTATCCCGACTGCTAAAGGACAAACAACGATTAGTTCTATTCATTTAGCTGCTCCTACTTGATTTGCCTGACCTGCCGGCTCTTCACTTCGAATTGAACCGGAACCGGCAACGCTTTGTGAACGCGGACTCATCACGGCTACGAACAGATCGGCGATGCTCGGGCGGCGCACCTCGCCCATCGTTTCGAGTTGGTCGCGGCCAACGCGATCGAACAACAGCACGCTGCGCCCGAAGACCGTCCGCTCGTGCAGTGGCTTGAGTGCGCGCGCCGCAGCGAGCTGCTCGGGATTCACCATCACTTCGACGTAACGCGAGTCGAATTCTTCCATGCTGCACTCGAGCACGATCCGGCCGCGGTCGATGAACATCAGGTCCGTCAAAACATCCTGGACCTCTTCCACCTGATGTGTCGTCACGATGATTGTGCGACTGCGATCGAAATAATCGTTTAGCAGGGAATCGTAAAACTGTTTGCGATATAGAATGTCCAGGCCAAGTGTCGGCTCATCGAGCACGAGCAAGCGCGCGTCGATTGCCATCACGATCGCAAGATGCAATTGCGCCACCATTCCTTTCGATAATTCCCTGACCTTGCTCGTGCGTTTGATCGTCGTTCTTGCCAGAAAAGTTTCCGCCTTGGCGCGATCGAATCGCGGGTGCACGCCAGCGACGTAATCGAGCAATTGTGAGACGCGAATCCAGCGCGGCAACACGGCGACGTCGGCAATGAAGGAGACGTCGCGCATAAGCTCGTCGCGGTTCGTCCACGGATCGCGATCGAGCACTTTCAATTCTCCCTCGTACGAGGTGAGCCCGAGAATCGCATTGAGCGCAGTTGTCTTGCCTGCGCCATTCGGGCCGATCATTCCGAGGATGCGACCTTCCTCGACATGCAAATCGATGCCTTCCAATGCTACAGTCGTTCCGAACGTCTTGCGAAGACCGCGTGCTTCTATAGTTGCCATGGTGTTAACGTTTTTTCGACGAGCGGCGCGCTGCGGCATCCAGCTCTCTTTGTGTGAGACCGAGCCTCTCGATCTTTTCCGCGATCCGCGGCCATTCGTCCGTTAGAAATTTTTGGCGTTCGCCTTTCAGTAACTGATCGCGCGCACCCGGTTTGACGAACATCCCGAGGCCGCGTTTCATCTCGACCAGGTCTTCATCGACTAATTGCTGATAAGCTT
>JBARMF010000538.1:0-3130 GCA_049802315.1 Candidatus Udaeobacter sp. | reverse complement strand
CGCCAAAATGAGCAGGCCCAGTCCGGGCCCGACTGAGTGGATCAGCGTCTCGGTGGTGTACGGGCCGCCTGAGGTGGAAAAGAAGAGAACGAAAACCAGCCCGAGCGTGCCGATCGCGCGCGGAAGTTTCTGCAGACTCATTAATCACACCAAGATGACTGAGGGCACAAGGCGCCACCACAATAAATATTTCAGAAAAGTAGGAACGCAGGAACGTGTTTCCAATTCAACGGCAAGGTCGTCGAAACCGCAGAGGGTTTGTTTCGTTCTTCTTTTTGTGCGAGCTCTGCGTTGTTGCGGTAAGCCGGATGTCCGTAGCATTGTGTCCTTTGTGATCCTTTGTGACCTTCGTGCGAAAGTTGGCACGCGCAGTTAGGCTGTTTTTATGGCGCGACTCACAAGATTGCTAATCGGCGCAAACGTTGCCGTTTTCGTTTTGGAAGCGATAACCGGCCAAGGGTTGCTCGCGAGCTTCGCGCTCTGGCCGGTTGGCCATTTTCATGTAGCCCAGTTCGACAGTCCCGTCGGATTCAAGGTGTGGCAGCTCATCACGTGCGGCTTTCTTCATGCGAATTTCCTTCATCTGGCGATCAACATGTACGCCCTTTGGATGTTCGGCTCTGATGTTGAACGAGCTATTGGGTCGCGACACTACCTCACGCTTTATTTTGCTTCCTTGCTTTCGTCGAGCGTCACTCAGTTACTAGTCGTCTCAATGATGACATCGGCCGGAGTTTATCCAACGGTAGGCGCGTCCGGTGCGATCTTCGGAATTCTGCTCGCCTTCGGCCTCCTTTTTCCGCGCCGCACCGTTGTGTTGTTGATTCCGCCGATTCCGATGCCAGCGATCGTGTTCGTCATCCTCTACGCGCTTCTTGAACTGTTCAGCGGAGTTTTCGGCACTAACCAGGGCGTCGCACATTTTGCGCATCTTGGCGGAATGATAGGCGCCTATCTTACGCTCCGGCACTGGCGGTGGCGCGAACGCGGCGTGTACTAAAAAACATGGGTCTCGTCAATCGCGTGCGCGGCTGAAATTTGGTAGACGCGACGCCCTCGTCGCGTTTTTTTCTAATGAAGTTCGGTACAACTTCATAACCTGAATGGACGAGGCGACACAGAGAACCCGACCTGAGCTGACGAGCGTCCACGCCGCGCGGCGCAGCTCTGGCTATGTGATCGCGCTGTGCTGCGTAGCTGCGATCGGAGGTTTCCTCTTCGGCTTCGACAGCGGCGTGATTAACGGCACTGTTGATGCCCCGGCCAAAGCCTTCGGCACTGATGCGGCTGGGACCGGCTTCGCCGTTGCATCGGTACTGCTTGGCTGCGCCCTTGGCGCCACCAATTGGGCGGCGAATTTCACCGTCACCGTCACTTTTTTACCGCTGCTGAAGGCGGTCGGTCTGACGGGCGCGTACGCTTTCTACGCGATAGCCGCAGCCATCTCGCTTCCCTTTGTGTGGCTTACCGTGTCTGAGACAAGACATTGGAACAGATGAAAGAGACTACAGAGCTGGAACCGCGAACTGCCCAATGAAACCTTGGATTGGACGTATGACAGCTTTATCATGAACGAGGAAATCCCGAACCGATGAGCTCAACCGAAACAGCAACACGTCCGCCAGTTCCTCCTTTTACTCTGGAGACCGCGATTCAAAAGGTCCGTCTGGCGGAGGACGGCTGGAATTCTCGCGATCCAGGAAAGGTGGCGCCCGCGTACACCATCGATTCGCGCTGGAGAAATCGCGCTGAATTTCCTAACGGGCGTCAAGAGATCATCGAATTTCTCACGCGGAAGTGGGCGAGAGAACTGGATTATCGGTTAATCAAAGAACTGTGGGCGCATGACGGCAATCGCATCGCGGTGCGCTTCGCCTACGAATGGCACGATGATTCCGGACATTGGTACCGCTCATACGGCAACGAGAATTGGGAATTTGATGAACATGGATTGATGGGGCGCAGGTACGCGAGCATCAATGATCTTCCTATCAAGGAATCGGAGCGAAAATATCATTGGCCGCTCGGCCGGCGTCCGGAGGAGCATCCGGGACTGAGCGATCTTGCGTTGTAAACTGGTTAGGCGGTGCCATGTCCATATGGCGATGAAACTCCTCTCTATTCAAGTTGGCTTGCCTCGGGAGGTGCAGTGGCAAGGGCGGACCGTCACAACTGGTATCTTTAAAGAGCGCGTCGAAGGACCGGTTATGCTGCGCACCCTGAACCTGGAGGGTGACGCGCAGGCCGACCTAACAGTCCATGGTGGCGTGGACAAAGCCGTGTACGCTTATCCAATCGAACATTACGAATATTGGCGACGAGAATTTCCCGGCATGGAACTGCCGCCGGGAACGTTCGGTGAAAATTTTACGATCGAAGGGTTGCTCGAAACCGAGGTCAATATTGGCGACCGATTTCGCATCGGCTCTACAGAAGTGATGGCCACGTCGCCGCGGCTGCCCTGTTACAAGCTCGGAATCAAGTTTGGCAGGCCCGACATCATCAAGCGGTTCCTGAATACGAAGCGCACCGGATTCTATTTTTCAGTTCTGCGCGAAGGAGAAGTTCAGGCGGGAGACAAGATCGAGCGTCTCGAGCGAGATCAAACCGCAGTTAGCGTAAACGATGTCGCTCAGCTCTATGTCACGAAAGACCCGGCCATGTTACAGAAGGCGATCAACACTGAGTTTCTTCCGGAAAGCTGGCGCGGTTATTTTCAACACCAGCTCGACAAATTGAATGCGGACCATGAACGAAGTGTTATTTAACCAGAAAGTTCGTATGCGATCTGACATTATTCGCTGCTAAGGTCACGCCAAAGCAGTCCATGATAACTGCATGAATCAAACGCCTAACACAGTCATCGTCACAGGAGCATCGCAAGGGATAGGTGCCGGCATTGTTCAGGCCTTTCTGACCCGCGGGTATAACGTCGTCGCAACTGCGCGAAACGCCACGAAATCGAAACAGCTTCCAGCTTCCGATCGTCTTGCCTTGCTCGATGGTGATATTGGTCAATTCGAAACCGCACAGAAAGTTACGGCTCTCGCGCTGGAAAGGTTTGGCTCGATAGATGCCGTGGTCGCGAACGCCGGCATCTTCATTGTTAAGCCGTTCACCGAATATACAG
>JBARMF010000537.1:0-4531 GCA_049802315.1 Candidatus Udaeobacter sp. | reverse complement strand
CTCAACAGGCAAAACTTTTGCGGGTCATCGAGACCGGTGATTTCGAGCGCGTAGGTTCATCAAAAACACTTCATGCCAATGTGCGAATCATCTCCGCCACAAACGCAAATCTGGAGAATGAGATCGCAGCCGTTCGTTTTCGGCAGGATCTACTGTTTCGGCTTAACACAATTCAGATCGAATTGCCGCCGTTGCGCGATCGGCGTGAGGACATCATGCCGCTGGCGAACAGCTTTCTTCGTCAACACGCAGAGCGTTATCGCAAACAGGTTGGCGGTTTCGATGAAAGCGCACGCGAGCGTCTGCTACAGCATCGGTTTCCTGGAAACATTCGGGAGCTCGACCATGTCGTGGAGCGCGCCGTGCTGATGACCAAAGACCGCCAAGTTCACGCGGCCGATCTTGGCCTAACGACTGGCGGCTCCGAATCGCGGAACGTTGAGGAGATGAGTCTCGAAGAGGTCGAAGCGTTTCTGATCAAGAAAGCGTTGGCTCGAAATGACGGTAACGCGCGCAAGGCCGCAGAGGCACTCGGCCTGAGCAGAAGCGCGTTCTACCGGCGCCTGCAACAATATGGTTTGTGATTGGGTAGCGCGTGAAAGCGGCGCGCACGGAGTGACGCGCCCTACCCGCGGACGGCAAACACACGGCGCATTGGTAGGGCGCGCAGTCCTCTGCGCGCCGCTTTCGCGTACGCTACTCAGAAGACAGAGCGGCCACGCATGAATCGCAAACCAAAGCCTCGCCGCCGGCTTTCCTACGAAGGGAAGATTACCTGGTTCACGTTTCTCGCGGTCGCGCCGGCGGTCATCGTTGCGCTTGCGCTCCTTTGGTTCGGCGATCACCCGCCGAAAGTGCAGTGGACACTTACGATTCTGATTGTTGGCTGTTTAACTGCGTTCATTTGGAGCACGCGCGAACACGCTGTTCGTCCATTACAAACGCTTTCCAACCTGCTCGCAGCATTACGGGAGGGCGACTACTCCATTCGTGCGAGAGGCGCTCGTGAAGACACTGCATTGGGCGAAGTCCTGCTCGAAGTGAATTCACTCGGCGAAACCTTGCGCCAGCAGCGTCTGGGCGCCTTTGAAGCGACGGCGCTGTTGCGCACGATCATGAGCGAAATTGATGTGGCAATTTTTACCTTTGATCCCGAACGGCGTCTCCGCCTCATCAATCGCGCCGGTGAAACTTTGCTGGGACGACCGATGGACAAGTTGTTAGGCAAAACCGCGCAGGAACTCGGGCTTCATGGTTGTTTCGACGCAGACGACGATGAACCGCTTACCTTGAGTTTTCCGGGCGGCTCAGGCCGTTGGGGCATTCGCCGAAGCACATTTCGCGAACAAGGTTTACCGCACGAATTACTCGTGTTGACGGATCTGAGTCGCACGCTGCGCGAAGAGGAACGCCGGGCGTGGCAGCGACTCGTGCGCGTGCTCGGCCATGAGATGAACAACTCGTTGGCGCCGATCAAATCGCTTGCCGCCAGTTTGGAATCGCTACTGCGGCGCGAGTCTCTGCCAACTGACTGGAAAGAGGATGCAAAATCCGGATTGAACTCCATCGCTTCGCGCGCCGATTCGCTGAGCCGTTTCCTGCAAGCTTACACTCGGCTGACAAAGCTGCCGCCGCCTCAAAAGCAAGACATCGATCTTGCCCCGCTGATACAGCGTGTCGTGGATCTGGAACCCAGGCTCGAGGTTCAAATCCGGCCGGGTCCGAAAGCGACTATTCGCGTGGACGCGGCGCAGATTGAACAAGCGCTGATCAACCTGGTGCATAACGCTGTTGATGCCGCGCTTGAAACACACGGAAACGTCACGCTTGGCTGGCGTGAGAAAGGAAATTGCGTTGAGATCCTTGTTGAAGATGAAGGTCCCGGCATCATGAACCCCGCTAATCTCTTCGTTCCGTTCTTTACCACGAAGCCCGACGGTTCGGGAATTGGTCTCCCATTGAGCCGTCAAATTGCCGAAGCGCACGACGGAACTCTGGTGCTCATGAACCGAGACGATCGCCAGGGCGTGCAAGCTTTGCTGCGTCTGCCGCGCAATTGAGGCCAATCCGCGATAAATTCCCTAATTCGAAAGGAGGACCTTGAAACCAGCCTGCTCGAAATGACGGTCGCCAGTCAGTGCGTCCGTCAGCCCTTCGCGCTCCATCACGACAAACGAAATGCAATCCGTGAGCGACCATTCCTTGTCTGGACGGGTCGCGTAACGCTCAACGCCAGCGGCAAACAACTCGTTGCTCGATGGAATGATTATTACGGTTGGGTCGCTTCGCAGTGCTCGGTGGACATCAACGAACGCTTGCCGGTTTGATATTCCCGATAGTCCGTCGGCCAGCTCGGTCAGAACCCATTCGGTCGTGACGAGTTGATCCTCAAAAGCATCGTAAAAAGTGGACGCCTCGCGATGGGCGCTGTCATCGGCATTGAGGAACGCGAAGAAGAAGAATGTGTCGGCAAAAAGCCGGTTCATTTCTTCGGACATCCGTGAAGGTAGTGGTCGTGGTTGCGCGCCATGTCAGACGGCAGACCTCGCACGGCGCCGGCAAATTGTTTCAATCGCGGTACGGCCGGACGGGAAGCCGGAGGGGTGGCAAGCAACTCGTGCAGCTTGGAATTCACCTGTTCGAGTTCCCGGCGATTCAGCTTTGGCAATTCCGCAATGATTTCTTGCGTGCTCACATAGCGAAAATGCCGCCTTTTTCGAAGACGGTCAAACTTTTGCGCCCCTTAGCCAGATTCCAGATCTGTGGTCAGTCTGTGAATCTCGCTCTTTCTTAAGCACATCGATTTTTCCCCTGCGCAAAAAAACCAAATTGGGACGCTATCGCCGCGCAATTGAGTAGCGCATGCGTCTCGCCCGCCGCGGCGGGCCGGAGGCTCGCGCTACATTTGTCCCGAACTTGGGACGATGCAGTCCCGGAAGCGGATAACTCAAAAGGCCGCGCCGAAAAGACCGACAAGTTTTAACTGCTGAGCATCAGCAGCTTACGACTTTATTTTTTGGGTTGGCATGGCCATTGCAATAGCCCCAGGAAGATCACGATTAAAAACTTTGAATCCAATGAATGTGGCAAACACCTCTAACTATAGAAGCTGAAAGAAAATGAAATCATTGCCAAATACCAAACCGAACGCGCGCAAGTTTCCGCTCGTCGATTATCATTATCAGGCGTCGATGCTCAGCGGTTCGAGCGCGACATGCCTCCAGACATCGAAATCATTGCGCGACATCACCCGCGATTACTTCGACGCTGAAGCGAACCGAGAATTCCTCAGCGAAGCGGCTGTCTTCACCGCGCTCATCGGCATGGCAATCATGCCGATTGCGACCGGGATATCCGCGGTGCTCCACCTCCTTAACGTTCTTCCTCTGTTCTGACCTTAACGAACCGTGATTCCAGACCGAAAACCAACAGACCAAACAATTGTGCGTCCGGCCGGCTTTGCGCCGAATCTTTCAAAGATGGACGTGCCGCGCACAGGCGTCGCTGCGAAAAAACGCAAGCGCCGCATCATGATTATCGCGGCGTCGGTAGTGGGTTTGATTCTGGCCACGATTGCAATTTCGCGTTTGAAACCAGCCGTGCCGAGCGTCGATCGGTCGACCGTTTGGATTGATACCGTTAAGCGCGGTCCAATGGTGCGACAGGTGCGCGGACTCGGCACCCTTATACCGGAAGACATTCGCTGGATTCCGGCAAACACCGAAGGACGGGTGGACAAAATAAATATCTGGCCTGGGACACACGTGGAACCGGACTCGGTGATTTTGGAATTATCCAGTCCTGAGCTGCAGCAAGCCGCTCACGATGCCGCTCTCCAAGCCACTGCCGCCGAAGCGGAGCTAACTACTTTACGGGCAACTCTGCAGCGCGAGTTGCTCGATCAGGAAGCAACCACAGCGAAGGTAAAATCAGATTACGAACAGGCGAAGATGGAGCGCGAGACTAACGATCAGTTGGCGAAAAACGGTCTGGTTGCCGTCCTACAGTACAAAACGTCACAGGTAAAAGAGGCCGAACTGGCGAATCGCCATGAGATCGAACAAAAGCGGCTGCAGTTTGCGCACGAATCCATTGATCCGCAGTTGGCGTCGAAGCAGGCCGCGGTCGATCAAGCCAAACAACTCGCGAAGTTGAAGGCAGACCAGGTGGAAGCGTTGCATGTGCGCGCCGGGATGTCGGGCGTTTTGCAACAGTTGCCTGTGCAAATCGGACAGCGCGTGAAGGTCGGCGATAATCTCGCGCGCGTCGCGGACCCGACGAAGCTGAAAGCGCAGGTCAAGATTGCTGAGACCCAGGCAAAGGACATTCAGATTGGTCAGAAAGCCGTAATCGACACTCGCAACGGGGTCGCGAATGGCCATGTCACGCGCGTCGATCCCGCGGTGGAGCAGGGGACTGTAAATGTCGAAGTTGCCTTTGATGAAGCGCTGCCGAAAGGCGCGCGCCCCGATCTGAGCGTTGATGGAACAGTGGAGCTCGAACACCTCGACGACGTCATTTACGTGGGGCG
>JBARMF010000536.1:0-2778 GCA_049802315.1 Candidatus Udaeobacter sp. | reverse complement strand
GCACTAAGCAACGCAATCTCATCGAACTCCCGAGCCAGCACACCGGTTTTCGGCGGGGCGCCAAAAACAACGGGCGAGGCGCCCGCGCTCCCCAGACGCGGCCCCGTCATCCTCTGGGACGACACATTTGTGCGATATCACGAACCACACATCGGCATTGCCGCGGTGAAAGTGCTGGAAGCGCTCGGATTCGAAGTGTCGCTCGTGAAAAACCGACGCTGCTGCGGGCGACCGGCATTCAGCCAAGGGAACCTCGATACCGCGGCGACTCTCGCTAAGCACAACGTCGATCTCTTGGCATCCCTCCAATACTCTAACGCTCCAATGTTGTTCCTCGAACCCTCCTGCTGGTCGATGTTTGTCGAAGATTACCGCGAGCTGAAAATCGAAAACGCGGAAGACATCGCGGGACGCTGTTTCCTATTCGAGAAATTCGTGGCCGATTTACTGGCGAAAGAACCGGAGGCACTTCGTTTCAATCAGCGCTCCGAAAACGTAGTGATTCATCCGCATTGCCATGCCAAATCGATTCTCAATCCGGCGTTCATGGCCACGCTGGCCGAACGTTTGCCAGGAAGAAAAGCCACTGTATTAGACACAGCGTGCTGCGGAATGGCAGGCGCATTCGGCGCGCTCGCAGAAAAATACGATCTATCGCTCCAAGTCGCGCAACGCTTGCTCGATCAGATCGACAATCAGCCCCAGGGGACAGAAGTAATCGCGTCAGGCACAAGTTGCCGCCATCAAATTACTGACCTAAGGAATCTCCGGCCAAAACACATGGCCGAATTGCTCGCCGAAGCGTTGCCATAATGTCTGATGTCACCCCCTTGGCGCTCCGCCTGCTCGCGAAAGAGTTTGGAGTAGTCTTGAACGAAGGCGGCTACCGCCTTCTTTGCCTACTATGTCGCGCTCCCCTCGCGCTCCATTCTTCCTTCTTCCGTGATCCTTTCTTCAGACTTCTCACCAGAAAAAGCTTTGGATAATGTTGCGCCTCGGTAATGCATGTCATTACACGCAAACGCTTGAATGAGTTCGCGGAAAAACACCCGGACGCCAAATCATCTCTCGCGCGTTGGTACGGGATTATGCGAAAGAGGCGGTTTCAGAATTTCGCGCAACTGCGAGAGACTTTTCCTCACGCCGACCAGGTTGAAAAATTCACGGTGTTTAATATTGGAGGCAACAAAGTTCGACTGGTCGGCGCAGTCCATTATAATAGAAGCAAGATTTACATCCGCCACGTCTTGACCCATCAGGAGTATGACGCGGGCAAATGGAAGAAATGATATGTCAACCGCCGAACTTGAACGAGTGACAGAAGCTTGGCCACCAATATCACGTGCCGTCCGGGTGCCTCATACCGCTACGGATTATCGAGAGGTTGTGGAATTGCTCGACCGCGTCACGGACGAAGTCGGGGAAGACGAAAATCATCCCCTTGCTTCACTCATGGACGTGTTAGGCGTGCTTATCGAGAAATACGAGGACGAGCACGTCCCGGAGCTGACCGAGTAACCTTTAGACATTCGCCGTTTTTGCTTCCTTACTTCTTAGCGTTATTGCCACCAAAATTGCGATCGCAATGGGCCAGATCAGGTTCAGACACAACGTGCTGGTGAGCGCCGCCGCGAATGACTCGTGAAACGCCTGGCGGACCAGGTCGACCTGACTTGTGACCAGGCCGGCATCGATCGCTCCGATTCGTTCGGCCGCACCGGGCTGTTCCAGGAGCTTCTGTTGTGCGAATGACAATGGCACTTCAGATAATCTGAAAGCGAGATGGCGCTGGAAAAAGGCACCGTGAAGTTCGCTCGCGGCGGCGACGCCAATCGCACCTCCGCCGAATCGAAACATGTAGATCATTCCCGTTGCCTGACCGAAGTGTTCCCGCGAAACCGCGGCGAGACCAACCGTGTTTAGCAATGTAAATCCGGGCCCGGCCCCGGCGGCAATCAGGAGAAATGGAATCACCATTCCACTGTATCCGTACGATACCGGGACAAATGACAGGATCGCCAGTCCCAGCGCCATCGAAACGCAAGCTACGATTAGCAGAGTCGGCATTTGAAAGCGGCTCGTTAGGCGTCCGGACATGACTCCAGTTACGGCAAGAACAAGACTGAACGGAACCAGGCCGATTCCCGCAGTCAACGCGCTGTAACCAAATTCCTCCTGCAAATAAACCGCGACCATGAACAGGAAAAGAAAGAAGACAAATCCAAGGAAACAACTGGCCACGCAGGAACAGAAAAAGGCCGGTATCTGAAGGAGCTTGCCGTCAACGATGGCATTGGTCGCGCTGCGCTCGATGATTACGAAGACCACCAGTAAGGCGAGCGACAGAACGATCAGTCCGAGTGCCAGCGGCGGGTTGCGATCGCTTCCCTGAAGGAGATCCAGACCGATAAGGAAACTCGTTAACGCTGTCCCGAGAACAACTACGCCCGCGATATCAATTCGGTGCGAAGCATTCTCGTCGCGCGAATCCTGAATGGCGCGCAAAGCGATGATCATGATCACAACGATGAGCGGCAGATTAATCAAAAAAACTAATCGCCAGCTCACCTCTGCGGTAAGGAATCCACCCACGAGCGGCCCGATCGATTGCGCTACACCCGCGATACCCACCAATATCCCCATAGCGGCCGCGATGCCTGCCGTCTTGCCCAGCCTTTAGCCGCGCCCTCCGCCCTCCGATCTCCTTGGCGCGCCGAAGCCTTGCGCGAAGGCGGCTGACCTCGTTGGCACGCCGTATCGAAAATCGCAAAGGCGGCT
>JBARMF010000535.1:0-5372 GCA_049802315.1 Candidatus Udaeobacter sp. | reverse complement strand
TCTTATTGGGCGCTGCGTTCGCGCTCGCTGCGCCGAATGCATCGTCTGGAAAAGATCGCAGATGTAATCTTCATCCTCGCCATGATTGGCATGGTGATCATTTGTGCCTTGATCACTTACACCATCTCTGTTCCAGCCCGACCAGGCACTGGCTAAAGCAGTTCTTTAAAGATCCGCAGCCAATTGCCGCACAGAATATTTTGATCTGCGCTTACTGAAACCCGAGCTTAATGCTTCCTAGTCATTCCGCGTGGGAGAGGAAGGCTTAGCCATTCTCAGTAGCAACCTATCTCCTGCCTTGGTCGTGGTCCACAGTTACCTCCACCTCCTCGGTCGAGGAATTGCCGCCGCTGTCCGTGCAGGTGATGGTAATTGTATAGATGCGTCCGTTGCCTCCACCCTCCCGCTCTGCTCGAAGCAGCACATGATGATCATCCAAAACAATCCAGTCTGGAGATGTATTACCACTTCCGTGGCCAAGGACTGGTTCATTGCTGGTCACACTGAGTGTGCAGGAGCCAGGTGGCAAGGGACAATTATCGGTAACGTTGTAGCTGACAGTCACATTTACCATCCTGTGGTTTGGTGGCCAGAGACTCGATGGATCTGCTGCTGCACCAGTGACGGTAGGAGGTGGATTAGAAGCCGTAGCAGTTGCTGTCGCGGAGTTGTTCATTTGGTCAGGGTCAGGTGTAGAAGAGCTCACTGTCGCCGTATTGCTTATTACTGTGCCGTCGGCCACTGAACAGTTCACATTGACTACAAAGGTTATGGTCGCGGATGCACCCGATGGAAGGAGTGCGAATGTGACTGTGCGGTTGTTACCCGAGCCACCACAGACTCCTTCTCCTGTTGAAGAGCATGAGACAAAGGTTGTCTCAGCGGGCAGGTTATCTGTCACAGTAACCGATGTTGCTGGATCCGGTCCATTGTTGGTTACGGTAACCGTGTAGGTCAAGTCATCCCCCGTCGTCACAGGATCTGGCGAAGCGGTCTTGGTGATTGACAGATCGGCGGTTGGTGCGACGCAGACGTTGAAGAAGATTGGGTCATGGTTGGCGAAAGGCCGACCGAATGGCACGCCGTTTCCAGTGAAGGACCCGAAGAAGCAGTTGCTCACCGCTTTCATCTGCATGTAGTCCCCAAGCACCCGTTGCCTGTTGTCGCCGTTATCCGTGGCAGAGGACAGAAAAGTCAACAGCACCTGATCGCTGAAAGTAACGCCCTGATCGCTGCTCTGCGACAAGTGTGCCGAGAAGCTTGGAATTCCACCCGACAAACCGTCGAAGGTATAATAGAAAACGCCCACGGTTCCATTGCTGAGTACAGCCACAGACGGGATGGCGGCTTCTACCTGACCTGTCACGAAGTTTTCCGGTCCTACAGTTACGCCGCCTCCTCCGTTGTCCTGGATTCGGCGGATGGCGAGGCGATCGTTGCCAGTGCCGCCATCACGATTGCCGTAAACGTAGTAGACATCCCCGTTGTTTGGATCAACAGTCGCGTGGTCGACACCGCCAAGGAGAGCGTTGACGGTGCCGAACTTGGGAGTTGGCTGTGTGCTATCGGCATTGGCCACGATGATCCCACCCGCCATACCGTTCAGCGTCCATGTGGCGCCACCGTCAGTGGATCGGTTAAGCATGAAGTCGATGTTCTTCGGGTCGCCTCCGCAGTTCCCTACGCACCTCTGAAAGAGACTATAGACAAAGCCGTTGCGTGGATCGACAGCAAGCCGGTGACCAGGGTTGACGCCGCCTGTGGATGTTCCCGATTGGTTATCTACCGTGAAGTTGGGTGGGTTGACGCCGTAGGAAACCGCAACCCGCATATCGGGCCCACCACTGAAGTCGTCGTAGGCGGCGTGCACGTTGTCCTGGGTTGCAGTCGTTGGATCCCGGTTTACCAGGAGCCATGGTTGGTCGGTGTTTCCGAAGCTTGATGGGACAAGGTTATTCGTCATTTGCGTGACACCAGCAAGGACCAGCCAGTTCCATGCTGCGGCACTTGCCGGGTTCGTGCTCGTTCCGCTAAAGACGTCAAAGCCGCCATTCCCACTGATAAGGAAGGTGCCAGACATTTGATCGTTCCGTCCATAATCGACGGCCTGATCACAGGGACAGCCACCTGCGGCTACCCCGGGCGGGGCAGGGACTGTAAATTGCTTGGTCCAAATACTCCCGCCGTCGGTGGAATGCCACAGGGGCGCATTTGCTCCCCAGCTTCCGGAAAAGGCCGTCATAACGATCTCGCCCGGGCTCTCGGAATTCACTGCTATCGACGTTTCGCCATCGTTAAAGGTATCGGTGTTCGTCAGATTGGGATCAGTGTTACTCACGACCGCATCAACAATAAAACCGCCCGGAATCGGCAAAAATGCCTTTATGGCGCGTGGGCCAACTTCTCCAGGAACGGTTAACCGAACGTAGGGTGTGGTGTCCGGTGGTGCGTCTCGGGTTGACTCTTTTGCCTGCGGCTGTGCCTTGTTCTGAGTTTGGGCTGTCGCTGTTGTCACCAAAGGTGAACTTCCCTTTAGTAACAATACCAAACCTGCAATCAATACAGCTAAGCCTGCCTGCGTTAGTCTTTTCATGATCTTTATCCTCCTTTATCAAACTTCACACTTTCCTCGATTTTAATTATTTCTTGTATAACGGACTCATCTACATCCACGGGAGCTGACGCTTCGAGAGAGACCATGTGCTTTTCATCAGCGATGTAGGTACTGATAGCTAAATAGAATGTAGGTGTGTCAATGGATGAACCAGTCGGGTAAGTGAGTTTTCCACGAACCCTTACGGCACGATGTCCATCAATAGCCAGTGTCTGGTGCTCTTGCTTCGGTGTATTTTGTCCTACAACAAGACTGTCCAAGAATCTATCAGTTACTTCTGCGCTCTCGTTCACTTTGTCCACGATCCGCACGAGTGCCCTATTCCTTGCTGGGACTTGAGGATCCTTGGAAACATAATTACGGATTTCGAATTCGTTCGCATAGTGCAGTCTGGATGGAAACCAATGGTCTGGGTATGAAACTGTGTAGCCAAACTTCTCGTTTCTATAGACCGGCCCTCTTGCTTTCTGCTGCATACTAACGCCTTCTTCTCCTACGATGAACGTGGTTAAGATCATAACGAAGGAAGTTTTCCTAAACATAATTTATGTTACTCGTATTATGTTCATCTTGAATCATTACCTTTTTGTCTGGAAACGCTCTTCCTCAATTCGATCTGACGATATTAGCAACTGCCGCGTGCGGCTGACTATCGGGGACTGCCCCGATATTTAGCGGTCGTCATCCCCGATTGAGGTATCAGGGTTTTCCCCGAGTTACCTTTTGGGTGCGACCGAACCATTCGTGCGCGCCTTGGTGGAGGGCAGCAGCGTCGACGTATCCCAACTTGAGCTTGATGTGCTCGTGATACGTTTCTACGGTTTTAGGGCTGATCCCGAGCTCTTGTGCGATCCGAGTTGTCCCGAAGCCGACACCAATCAAGCTAAACACGTGCAGCTCGCGATCGGTCAGATTAGGTGCTTTGGGATGTGTTGCCCGCCGGTCGACGATCTCGTGAACGGCGCGCAATGCGATCCGCGGACTCACGTAAAGCTCACCTGCGAGAACAGTATCAATTGCACGGAGCAACGCTTCTCGCGTACTGGTTTTCATCCAGTAGCCTGAGGCCCCCGCACGCAGCGCACGTTCTGCATAAATTTCTTCAGGCTGTCTCGATACAGCGAGAATCCGCGTCCCGGGAAAGCACGCAGCAAGTTGTTTGAGGAGAAAAATCCCGTCGTGATGACCAAGGAATGGTTCAATGATAAGCAAATCTGGCTGGTGCTTTTCCATCAGATTATGCGTGGCTATTTCATCAGGTGCGACAGCGCACAGGGCGTAGCCCAGGTCCCGGTCGATAATCACTGCAATTCCTTCTCTGGCGACCGTGCTGTCGTCAGCAATGACGACAGAAGGCTGTCGGGGGGAGAGCGTGGTGGAGCAGGCCCTCACAAGTTTGTGAGGGTGGCCAAAAGCTGTTCAGATGACAAGCAAAATTCCTTAGGGAAGTATCCGTACTCGAATCGGCACGTGCCGCTTACAGCCACTCTCTGAAAATCCGAACCCAGTTTCCGCGCAGAATTTTTTCAATCTGCTCATCTCTGAAACCGCGCTCGATCAATTTCCGAGTGAGATTCCGCGCGTGAGAATGGTTCCTCAGATCGGGAATGAAGTGAGGCGTTGTGAGTTTTGCAGCTAGCTCCTTCTGCCTCGATTCCGGCCACTGTCGGTAGATGAATTCGAAGAAATCAAAGCCGATCCCGACGCTGTCGATCCCGATCAGATTCACGATGTGCTCGATATGATCGATGTAATGGTCGAGCGTGCTCTCTTCTTCTCGCGGGCTCACGAGGATGGAGTTCACGCCGATAACCCCGCGCCGTTCGCCAATCATTCTAATCTGTCGGTCACTGATGTTGCGCTCGATGTCATAGTACCTGCGGACGTTCGTGTGCGACACGATCGGCGGCTTGGTTGTAATCGAGAGAATCTCTTCAAATCCAGCCGGGTTGATGTGCGCAAGATCAATAATCACGCCGAGCGCTTCGCATTCGCGCACGACTTCGCGACCAAACGCCGTCAAACCCTCACCCTGCGAGCCGCTCGCCGCGAAAACTCCGCCGTGTCCGGCGGCATTGGTTCGGGCGTGCGTGAGTCCAATTGCGCGCACACCGAGTTCATAAAACACGCGCAACTGATTTAAGTCGGTACCCAGCGGCTCGATTCCCTCCATCGTGATGAGAAACGCAATCCTGCCCGTTTCCCGCGCCGCCTGAATTTCGCGATAATTTTTGCAAATTGCGAAGCGGCCGGAAGCTGTTGTTTCGGCGTACAACCGTGCAATTTGATCGAGTGCCACGCGCAATCCGGCTTCTGGGAGATAGCGGTCTTCAATGTAAATCGCTGCGCCGAGAACAGAGACATTCCCCGCTTCAAATTCCGGCAAAAATTCTGTTTCGAGAACATCTCTGCGCTGGCGTTTTTCGTACAAATCCATCGGCAAATCGAAATGCATGTCGATGACGCCGCCGGTCTGCAGCCGGTCGATTCGTTCTTCGATGGAATCATTCATAGCGTTGCTCTGTTGCAGGCAAGTTCGCCACGGCGAGAGTGGAATCGCAACGTCGGCGCCTCCACTGCGACAGAGAATCTACGACCAGGTGATGAGACGTAGTTCGTGTGCTTGCATTACACACGGATGAATCGGCACGACCCGTACGCTGAAGCCATACGCCCCGCTTTCGGTTGCGGGGATGCTGCCCTGATAAATGTAATCTCCGTTGCCCATTCCCGAATGGTCGGGACTTTGATTTAGCAC
>JBARMF010000534.1:0-4173 GCA_049802315.1 Candidatus Udaeobacter sp. | reverse complement strand
AACCGATAGGCTTCCATGCCAGCGGGCGAGGCAGCAAATTCCGCTGCAGCTGCGGGAAATGAAGGCGGCGGCGAAAACATCGCCGCGGTGATCGCATCCTTTTGCGCCAGAAACTGCTGCATCAGCGTGCGCCACGTCGCCCCATCCTTGACCGAATAGTGGGCTATCTCGGCGACAGTTTTTTCAATATCGCGATGGACGCTGATGATGTGGCCATCCGGAAAGGCATGCGAAAAAGGAATCTCCGGCTCGATCAGTTCGTAGCGATCAAGCAAACCCAGCTCACGCGGAACCGGTGACAGATTTGCAAGCTGATAACCGCTCGCGTGAATGTCGGACCAAAAGCCTGGCAACGTTTCTTCTTCGGTGACAGTCATACCGCCGACGGTGTGATATTGTTCAAGCACCAGGACTTTCAGCCCGGCTCTGGCCAGATAGCAGGCACAGGTCAGGCCATTGTGCCCCGCGCCGATGACGATCGCGTCGTAATGATGCGGCATATTCAGCTGAGACGAAGAATTTTTCGGTTGCTCCGAGTGCGCAGAATGCCAAGGTGCGCGCACCGACGAAAGCCGAAATTTCAGCGCTGCTCAAATGATGGCGTCGGCGGTTCACCGAGGAAAGACAATGGACCAAAGCGAAATCGATGCTATCCGCGCGCTATTGCGGTCCAAGCCACGGCCAGTTGGTTGGCCCGCAAGGCGAAAACGGCTCGACGAAGTTGGAACCGTTTGGCCCGTTGCTGACGACGTGGAATTGACCACCGTCGATGTGAACGGCATGCCGGGCGAATATTCCATGATTCCCGGCAGCGATCCTTCTCGCGTGTTGATGTTTTTCCACGGCGGCGGTTACTGTTCCGGTTCAATCGAGAGTCATCGTCGTTGGGTGACTGAAGCGGGCCGGGCGGCGAAAATGCGGACACTTGCTGTCGCCTATCGGCTGGCACCGGAGCATCCTTTTCCTGCAGCGTACGATGACGCGCTGACTGCATGGCGATTTTTGCGAAATCAAGGTGTTGATGCTGCGAAAATTGCGATCGGTGGTGACAGTGCCGGGGCCGGACTCACTCTCGGATTGATCGGCCGGTTGCGCGATGCGAACGAGCAGCTTCCCGCATGCGCGTGGCTCATCTCGCCATGGAGCGATCTGACGATGTCCGGTTCGAGTCTTGTGAGCAAAGCCGCGGCTGATCCGCTCATTCACAAAGAATATCTGAATGAATTAATGGATGCCTATCTCCCCGCCGGCATGGACAGAAAAGATCCGCGCGTTTCCCCGCTCTACGCCGATTTCGAAAATTTTCCTCCGATGCTTATCCAAGTTGGTTCTGAGGAGACTTTGCTCGATGACGCCACACGGCTTGCCGCGCACGCCGGTGAAGCCGATGTCGCAGTGACGTTGGAGATCTGGCCACACATGATTCATGCATGGCCTTTGTGGAATGCTCATCTCGAAGATGGCCGTCGCGCGATCGCAAACGCAGGCGCATTTATCCGGGCACATCTTTGACGCGCTGCACGCTTCAGATCAAGACGCGTTTCCTACAAGAAGATCGACAACATTGCGAGCCGATCAGACCTGCAGCGCCAGTGACGAGTGCGCGTCGCACTTCGGATGATAGCCAACCTGTCGCGGTAGACAGGGTGTCAGCATGTCGAAGAAGCGGCAAGCTGGCAGCTTGCCAGCCGAATCAGGCTGGAAGCCTGACTTCCAAACGGTGCACCGCTGCGGCAAGCCGGCGTGGATAAATCCAATCGTAGAGATTATACGCCCGAAAGACGGTCTGCTTCTTTCTTTGTCATTCTGAGCGGAGCGAAGAATCTCTGATTAGTTCGATGCTAACCAGTATGCGTCGCCGACGGTTACTCAGAGATCATCCTTCGCATTCGCTCAGGATGACAAGCATGAAGGCGGGTTATATCAAACCGCGTTTGCGGAAGTCGCCGAGATTATTGCCGGAGGAGCGCTCCACCAAGTCGATGGTGAACTTGAGCAGGCAAACTTCCCACGCGTCGTCTACGCCTTGGATAATCGCGCTCAGCGGTTCATTTTTATTTTCGACCTGTCGCCTGGTGCGGTTGATGACCGTATCGATTGAGTCGGTGAGCGTCTGTTCGTTTAGATCGGTTTTGCGAAATTGAAAACCGTAACGGAGCACCGCGACGTTGTGCGCGTGCTCGCGTAATTGATCCACATATCGTTCAGCTTTTTCTCCAAAGCCTTCGAGCAACAACCGGCAATAATGCTCCGGCGTTAGAATCTGCGGACGTTCCGCGTGCACTTTGCCATTGCGAATCCGGACCTGATTCACGCGGTCCATCAACTCCGAAATCAAATAGAAATTGAAACTAGTGCTGCCGAACGTCGCGATCTGATGCTGCGGTGCAAGGATTACACGCGTATTTTCGATCGCATAATCAAAATCGTCGCGGGTCATGAGCGGCGGAACCTACATTGCGCGTCACAATATTCAAAACGCATACGACCGGTGAATAACGGAACCCGAGTGATCATTGACGAACTGTAGGGCGTCTGTGTCAGCCCCGAATGCTTTCGGGGTTCATAGAATGGAGCCGCGGGGATGCGAGTGATATAGACGGGCGAGCCTCTCGGCCCGAACTAGCGGGAGCGAATGGGTCAAACGCCCTACAATTATTGTGGCTTCTGCGAAAACAAGCTGCGGCTACTTTTTCGCCTGCTGCTCTTCACCAACCTTTTGCTGCTGTGGCTGGAAGAGCGCGAGATATTCACCGTAACCTTCTTCCTTCAATTTTTCCACGGGCACAAAGCGCAACGCGGCCGAGTTCACGCAGAAACGTTGACCGGTCGGCGCAGGGCCATCGTCAAACAGGTGGCCGAGATGCGAATCGCTCGATTTCGCACGAACCTCGGTGCGGTCCATCCCGTAAGAAGTGTCGCGTTTTTCGGTTACATTCCCTGACTTGATGGGTTTGGTGAAGCTGGGCCAACCCGTGCCGCTGTCGAATTTGTCGAGTGAACTGAAGAGCGGTTCTCCTGTGATAAGGTCAACGTAAATTCCTGGTTTGTGATTGTCCCAGTAGGCGTTGTGAAACGGGGTTTCCGTGCCGCATTGACGCGTCACCTTGTACTGGTCCTTGGTTAATTTCTCTCGCAACTCGGCGTCGGCTGGAACAGGTTTGGTCGGATTCATTTTCTCGGCTTCTTGCTTCTGCCCTTGAGCATATCCAAATAGGATCGAACCGGCAATCACCACGCATGCGCCGGCCAGCCCAAACCACAGAGTTTTGTATGAGTGTTTGTGTTTATACGTTAGTCGCGTTGCTCTCATTGTGTTTTCTCGCGTGAGAATTGTTTCCTTTAGCAGTCCTTAAGTTCACGCGGAATCGCGTTGATTGAGCCAGATGCCGCAGAACTTCCCTTCATAATTAAATTCGCAAATTAGACATAAAATGGTTGGGACGCGTTCATTCCTGTCGGCCGGCTTCAGGAAATGCCGACGGTGTTCAGCGATCGATTTGTTCCGCTGCCGCGATTCAGTTTTGGGCTTGCGGCGCATCGAGCGTACTGCTTTAAGTGCGGTCGTGACGCGATTTCAGCCCGCAAACTAGCTCCAAATGGCGTTAAGCAGATTTTGGGTCGCTCTCTTTCTCTTTTCGATTGGCTATCTCCTTCTCCTGCTATTCAGCGGTCGATACTACGCCATCGAATTTGCCGTTAACGGCAAGAAGGACGACCCGCTGCTACAACGCGAGTATTACATTGCGCAGCTGCCATCTGAATTGCAGCAGAGCTTGCAAACTGCGCCCGATCACAAGGTCACGATTGGGAACGATAACTACACGCTCGACAATGGGGTGGTGAAGGTCTACTCCGGCAAACAGGCTGCCGACGGTATCCTGCCAACATGCAAGAACACGATTCTCGACCTCCTGTTACCGCTGATTGCGTACTTGTCGTTCTTCAGCGGTATTTTGCAGCTGCTAATCGATAGCGGCGCCGCGGAACGGGTCGCAAAACTGCTCAGTCCAATTTTCGTCCACGTTTTTCCGGAGGTGCCGCGAGGTCACCCCTCGATCTCTTACATGACGCTGAATTTCGCGGCGAACTTCCTCGGGCTCGACAGTGCGGCGACACCGTTCGGCTTAAAGGCAATGGAGAGCCTTCAGGAACTGAACGATCAAAAGGACC
>JBARMF010000533.1:0-3169 GCA_049802315.1 Candidatus Udaeobacter sp. | reverse complement strand
CCCGCCGAAAAGCCCCGAAGACGTGTCCCGCGAGGCGCGTGACACAGCGGGCGAGGCGCCCGCGCTCCCCACATTTTCGCGTACTTGGGGCAACAGTACGTCGTGCATTAATGTGGATTTGCCGCTGCCCGAAATCCCCGTGATCACCGACAGCCTTCCGACGGGGAAACGTACATCGATATTTTTCAAATTGTTCGCGCGCGCTCTACGAATCTCGATCCAGTTTTCGACATCGCGCAGCGAACGACGCGATCCCCGAATCGGATGACACAGCTGCGATTTCAAGCAGCGCGCAGTTTCGGAATTTGGATTTTTTTGGACATCGCTGAGCGTTCCGCTCACCACCACTTCGCCTCCGTGAATCCCCGCGCGCGGCCCGAGATCAACGATGTGATCGGCGCGCCGCATCGTCTCTTCGTCGTGCTCGACCACGATCAATGAATTACCCTTGTTCCGCAGCGTCGTGAGCGTTTCGAGCAAGCGCTGATTATCGCGCGGATGCAAACCGATCGTTGGTTCGTCCAGTACGTAAAGCACGCCGCGCAAATTCGAGCCGAGTTGCGCAGCCAAACGGATTCGCTGCGACTCACCACCGCTTAACGTTTTCGCGGAGCGCCCCAGCGCGAGATAACCGAGTCCGACTGTCTCCATGAAATGCAGTCGTTGTTCAATCTCGGGAATGAGACCGGCGGCGATGGTCTGATCTCTCCCTTTGAATTTCAGCTTCCGAATCGCGCGCGCCGCTTCGCCCGCCGCGAGATCCGTGAATTGATCGATTGTATAGCCTTGCACCCGCACATGACGCGCCTCCGCGTTTAAACGCGAGCCGTGACAACTTGAACATTCGCGCGCTTCGCCTTCATCGATCCATTCGGATTCGCGTTCGGCGGCCAACTCGTTTTCCAGAACAGATTCGCCATCGCGGTTCGCGCCCGTTTGTACATCCTCATTCCAAATTTCGCCGAATCCGCCGCACTCTTCGCACATCCCATGCGGGGAATTAAATGAGAACAAACGCGGATCGAGTTCCTCAAAAGCGCGGCCGCAGTTTGGGCAACTCATCTCGGTGCTCAGCACGGTAAGGCGATTCCTTGAATCGAGCAGATGGGATGTGCCTCGGCCAATTTCAAGCGCACGTCGGGTAATCTCGCGCGCACTGGCGATTCGCCGCCGATCGATCACGCCCACCACCACGTCAATGGTGTGTTCCTTGAAACGCTCCAGTTTCCGAAACTGCGCGACCGGAACGAGCTTTCTATCCACATAAAGAGTGTCGAAACCCTGGCGTTCCGCCCAACGCGCGACGTCGGTGTGAAAACCTTTGCGAGCTTTGACCAGAGGCGCGAGCACCTTCAACGGACCGCGTTTCGCAGCCGTCTCGAGCCGTTTCACAATGGACGCCGCACTTTGTTTCTGCACAGGCAAATCACAGTCGGGACAAAACTGCGTGCCGGTTTTTGCGAATAAGAGGCGAAGGAAATGGTAGACCTCGGTCACTGTCGCAACAGTCGATTTGCCTCCGCCGCGGGTTACACGTTGCTCGATAGCGACGGTCGGGGGCAATCCGGTCACCAGATCGACATCTGGTTTTTCGAGTTGCTCCACGAATTGTCGCGCATACGGCGACATGCTGTCGAGAAACCGGCGTTGTCCCTCGGCGAATAGGATATCGAATGCGACCGTCGATTTGCCTGAGCCGCTCAATCCTGTGATGACCACCAGTTGTTCCCGCGGGATTTTTAGATCGATGTTTTTGAGATTGTGCTCGCGTGCGCCGCGAACATGGATCGCGCCATTGCGATTAGCCGCGCCAAATCGCGGAGCTGTTTCTGCGGCTCGCGCTAGCTCTCCTCTGTCATCCTGAGCGTAAGCGAAGGACCTCTCAAACTCGCACAAGATTTCGCGAGGTTCCTCGCCGTCTTCGCGGCTCGGGATGACATGCAACGGTTCGGGAAATTTCGAGAGAACGTGTCGCAAAAATCTTCCGGTGTGTGAATTTTTTGGCGCCGCGATTTGTTCGGGCGTTCCAACTGCGACGACTTCACCACCCGCATCACCAGCTTCCGGGCCGAGATCGATGATCCAATCGGCGCACTTAATCACCTCGAGATTGTGCTCGATCACGACGAGCGAATGCCCGCGATCCACAAGGCGCTGGAATAATTGCAGCAGCATCGCCACGTCGTCGAAATGCAGTCCCGTGGTTGGCTCGTCGAAAATGAACAAATTGCGGGTGCCGGAGGCGTCCGACAAATGTCCTACTAGCTTCAGCCGCTGCGATTCGCCGCCGGACAGAGTGTTCAACGGCTGACCCAGCCGCAGATAACCAAGTCCGACTTCGCCGAGTACTTTGAGCCCATCGGAAATGCGAATATAGGGATCGACCTTCACCTGGCGCTTTTCGTCCGCTTCTCGACGCTCCTCCCAGTCGCGATCCCGACCTGAGGATTGAGCTGAGGGTATCTCAGCGATTTTCTGTTCCCCGAGTTGCGCAAAGAATTCGATCGCTTCGCTAATGGTGAGTTCAAGAACGTCGTGAATTGATTTTCCATCGAGTTGCACCTTCAGCACGTGCGGCTGGAAACGTTTCCCTTCGCATTCTGCGCAGCGCACATAAAGATCGCTCAAAAATTGCATTTCGATCTTTTCGTAACCTGTTCCCGAACAACGTTCGCAACGCCCGTTGCCGGAGTTAAACGAAAAGGAGCTTGCGGTCAGTCCCTGGGCCATTGCCTCCGGTTGCGCGGCGAACAACTCCCGGACTTGATCAAATAAACCGAGATAAAGAATTGGAGTTGAACGCGGGGTGCGAGCAAGCAGTGACTGATCCACCATCACCACATCGCTAATTCCGTGTGTGCCGGTAATCGATTTGCAGGCGCCAGATTCCTGATCTGAGGATTGTCCTTTGGCGCGCAGCAGATTCCGGTACAACACATCGTGAATCAGAGTGGATTTGCCGGATCCGGATACTCCAGTAACACACGTGAAAACACCGAGCGGCAATTCGACGTCGACATTTTTCAAATTGTGCTGTCGCGCCCCGAGAATCTTGACTGACGAAGTCCATTTTCGCCGCGATTTCGGAATCGGAATGAATTTGCGATTCGTCAGGTAATCGCGCGTTAAAGATTGGGGAGCGCGGGCGCCCTCGCCCGCTGTTTTTGGC
>JBARMF010000532.1:0-2934 GCA_049802315.1 Candidatus Udaeobacter sp. | reverse complement strand
CTATACGAGTTCGTGATACAGTCCACTAGTCCACCCCATTGGGCGCTCTGGAGAGACGCCCATCCTTGAATTTTATTGAATCCAAACGCGACGTCGCTGCATCATAACGAAGAAGCCTATTTCACATGAGAAAGATCCTGATCGTTTTGCTCGCTGGGTGTGTCGTGTTGGTTGTCGGATGCCATTTGTCCGGCATCCGAGGCAATGGCCATATCAAAACTGAGGAACGACCGATCGCCGCTTTTGTTAATCTCGACGCTGGCGGCGCCTTTGAGATTGAGTGGCAAAATGGATCGCCCGCTCTTCGAATCACGACGGACGAAAATCTGCTGCGTTACGTTGAGACTAATGTTTCGGGCGATACACTGCATCTGCGCACGCGGGAGCACGTTTGGCCTACCCACGGAATCAAAGTCGTCATTTCAAGTCCAACCCGAGCAGGCGGAAAGATCAGGGGCGCGGTCAAGTTAACCGCAAAGCAGTTGAGCGGGCCAATCTTTGCTCTGGAATCGAAGGGCGCGTCAGAGGTCGTACTTGATGGCAGCGTTGATCAGCTCCTGGTCGACATGACAGGCGCGAGTCAGCTGGCGGCCGCTGGGCTGCAAGCTAAAACAGCCGAAATTTCCACCACCGGTGCTGGAGACGCGGAGGTTGCAGTTACCGATACGCTGAAGGTTGTGATCACCGGCGCCGGCAAAGTCACCTACTCCGGCAATCCGCCAACTATCAAAAAACAGATCACTGGCGCCGGCACAATTCGCCACAAGAACTAGGCGTCTGCCTTGTAGGGGCGTTCGCAGCGGCGAACGCCTCTACAACACATCTTCAACGGTTCAGATGAAGCAACCCTTGGGCATTCGAATCTTGAGTTGGTTCGCGGCACTTGCATCCGCGGGAATGTTTGTCTCGATCGTGCTCGCGATTCTCGACATCGGGCCGCATCTCATGGGCGGTGAAAAAGTGACTCGCTCGGAATGGTTACACATTGCGGCCCCGCTAGTTGGGGTGATCGGCTGCCTGATGGCTTCGATCGCATACGGGCTTGCTACGCGCAAAGCATGGTCGCGCCATCTCGTGATGGCGATATTTGTGCTGATAGTCGTGTATGCATCGGCGCTCGGCGCACTGAATGTGCTGCGGCACACGATTATGTGGCGCGCCATCATTAATGCCTCTTTGTTTGGTTGTGCGAGTGCGTGGTATTTCTACTTCAAAGCAAACGTCACCGGGTATTTCCGCAAACTCGGAGGGCGATAGATTCGGTCATGCGAGGATATTTCTTGGTGTTTCCTATTGCACTGTTGAGACCGGAGTGCGAAATGCAGAAACCTGAGGAGATAAAATGATAAAGCGCATATTGCTTCTCGTTTTCGCATTCCTGGTTGTGGTCAGCCTGACGCATGCCAGTGATGAGAGATCAATCAAAGACCTGGCCAAAGCTCTCACCGGACTTTCGTCGGATGTCGATCCAGCTGAAGCCCAGGCGTTGTCTTACACTGCGCATACGACCGCACGCCGGCTCAAAAAAGAATATCGTGTCGCTCTGAACCCCGAGTTTACGGTCTTCCTGTACAATGTTGGCTTGAGAAAGCGCGGCTGGTGTGGGCATTGGGCCCAGGACATTGGAGCGGAGTTGATAAAACTCGAGCCCAAGACGCTCGTGCTCCACTGGGGTGAAGCGTATCCTAACACAACGAGCGAAAACAACGCGCTGGTCGTGACTGCGCGTAATCAGCGGTTCGAAGATGGGATCCTTATCGATGGCTGGCGCAGGGCCGGTCGGTTATTCTGGTGTCCGGTGATAAAGGACGATGAGTACGAAAAGGAACAGCATTACGGCCATTCCGGCATCACGATGTGGAGAGAAAACATGAAATGGAGCGCGTGGCTGCAGTCTTACGAAACGGCCGAGGAGAAGCCGAAACCAGCCAGCGCGTCTCGCTGAATCGTTCGACGGCAGATTCGTCAGAGGCAGAGCGCTGCCACTTGAAAATTGGCGTTTCACATTAACGCCATGCACATTTCTAAAGTGCAAGACGCAAACGTTCAGACCGAAAGGACTGAGGAGCACAAGGCGCCAACTGAGGAGACTGCTTGGAGCCGGATAAAAAAGGCGCTAGGTCCGTTTGCGGTTGTGGGTGTCGTGATCGCAAAATTTCTTGCGAAGGTCAAATTCATCCTGCCCGTCCTGTTGAAATCCGGCGGCACCATGCTGCTGATGATCCTGGTTTACATGCAAATATGGGGATGGCAGTTCGGGGTGGGTTTTGTCCTCCTGTTACTCGTCCATGAAACGGGCCATTTGATTGTCGCCAGAAAATTTGGACTCAAAGTTGGTGCGCCTGTCTTTATTCCGTTTATGGGAGCGTTCATTGCGCTCAAGGAAGCGCCACGCAATGCGTGGATGGAAGCGTGCGTAGGTATCGGTGGGCCGTTGCTCGGAAGCTTGGGTGCTTTGGTCTGCAACGCGTTGGGCGAATTCTTCGCCGCTCCCATTTTTATCGCGCTGGCGTGGTTTGGATATTTTCTGAATCTGTTCAACCTCACGCCGGTAGGGATGCTCGACGGCGGACGTATCGTGACGGCGTTGTCCCGCTGGTTATGGTTGCCCGGCTTTGCACTGCTTATCTGGTTTGGATGGAAATATCCAAACTTCGTTATCTGGCTAATCATCCTTCTGTCGCTGCCGAGAGTTTATTCGCTCTTCCGTAAAAGGACCGAAGAAGAACAGCGCTATTTCGAAGTCACGCCATCCCAGCGTGGGATAATGTCAGTGCTATATTTTGGCCTGATTGCAGTTTTGCTATTCGGCATGCACCTGGCACAGCAGGATCTGAACAAATACAACGTTCGCTCCCACGGTCACGGACGGGACGTCATCATTCAATAGCGCCCTCAAGGAGCGACGGCTTCCCAGCCGTCACATTCTTTCCC
>JBARMF010000531.1:0-9233 GCA_049802315.1 Candidatus Udaeobacter sp. | reverse complement strand
GCGCCAATCGTGCGCTTTGACTGTACCGCGAAGTTCAAGAAAAAATCTTTTCACGACGCGCACTACTCGACCGTCGCGCCAAATCGGAAATTCTTCTCCACCGCGAAGAAGTTGTTCAAGGCGAACGCGGCTCGATTACCGCCGGCTAATACCCGCCGGCCAAAGATCATGACTGCCGCGCCGAGTGCGCTAGCTTCGTCTGTTGTCACGACTGACTTTTTTGGATTCGATACTTCGGATGATCATTATCATCTGCAAGGCTTGGGTCTCGTTTCGGAGATGGGGGATGCTGTTCTCGGTTTAGTGGCCGAGCAGATGGGAGCAAACGCTCCGAGGTGGATAGCAGTCCGGAACGTCTCCGATCCGCAGATCAAGGCCGAAGGAACGTTGCGCGACCAAGCCCAATTGGCCGCACAGATTTATAAAGGTTTTGGCCGCTGGAGCACGGTGTGTAGCAGCATTGTCTGCTGGGCGCTCATCGCGGCAGAGTAAGTAAATTAACCTGCGAAAATATTATGGCTAAAGCTAAATCCAAAACGTTTACTGCGAGCCGTGTCCAAAGATCGGCTCCGCCGGCCGGTCCCACGATCCCGGACAACGAGTTCATAAAAACGACCATTGTTCTGCGCCGCCAGAAAACCGGCGGGGCGTCACAGAAAGACGTGGACTTGGTCTACGCCTTTCTGGCGCAAAACCACATCTCGGTAGTCGAAGGAAGCACCCCTGAAAAAACTCTGAAGACACGCCTTATTCAGGTGGGCGCAACTCTGCGCGACTACCGCGCAGCCGGAATAGATCCCGGGACTCTTCGTTGGGTCAAACAACGTGGAATAACCCACCGCGCCCGGCAAGGCGCTCTCGGCCTTCCCGCGTCGCTGCAAAAAGCCTTGCTTGGCTGGAGCGGCTTCGATAGCCGACCAGCTGCGGTCGCACATTCACGCTTTTTTCGGCCGCCAAAGCAACGCGGCGCAGCGCAGCCAGCAACAAAAAAAAACTTAAGCTTTTCCGTTCCTGATTTGGCGCGGCTGTATGGCTTCCCAGTCGGCAAATTAACTGGAAAAGGTCAGTGCATAGCAATCATTGAACTAAATGATTTCGACAGCAAGACGCGTGCTCCGACGGGCACCGGCTACACAACCGCCGACATGGATGCGTATTTCAAGAGCATCAAAAAGAGCACCCCGACGATTGTTCCTGTCGGTGTCCTCGGCGGTGCGAATGTCCCGGGGTCGGATCCCGATGCAGATGGTGAAGTCGCCTTGGACATCGAAGTGGCCGGGGCTGTTGCGCCGGAAGCCACAATCGTCGTTTATTTCGCACCCAATACTGACCGCGGATTCATGAACGCGATACATGCCGCTGTCTTTGACTCGACCTACAAGCCTTCGATCATTTCGATAAGTTGGGGCGGCCCGGAGGATTTTTCCACGCAGCAGTACCGCGACGCGATGAGCGCTGCTCTCGAGGATGCTGCCGCGAATAACGTCACTGTTTTTGTAGCCGCGGGAGACTCAGGCTCATCTGATCTCGAACAAAGTGACGGTAAACCGCACGCAGATTTTCCAGGATCAAATGACAAGGCAATCTCGTGTGGCGGACTGCGGACGAACCGCGACCTGACCGAGTCAGTTTGGAACGACGGTGTAACGGGCGGTTCTGGCGGCGGCGGCATTAGTAATTATTTCCGCAAACCGACGTACCAAAGCGGCATCTCGATCCCGAAATCGCCAAAACGCAAAGTTGGCCGTGGCGTTCCGGATGTGTCGGGCACAGCGGATCCCGAGACCGGCTACCAAATTATTCTCGACGGTAAGCGAGCAGTGATCGGCGGGACGAGCGCCGTAGCGCCGCTGTATGCGGGACTCTTTGCACTGGTTAATCAGGCACGCTCCAAAAAGAACAAAAAACCGGTTGGGTTTTGCCACGATTTGCTCTACAAAGCCCCCAACGCATTTCGCGACATTGTTCAGGGCAATAACGACATTGACGCGAAACTTGGGAAGTACAATGCTGGTCAGGGTTGGGATGCATGCAGTGGGCTTGGTAGTCCGATCGGTGACAAACTTTTGGCTGCGCTTAGCTGATTGACCGTGCGACCCAAACGCCGATTCAAGTTTATACACATCGTCCGGTGAAACGCGCGATGGATCGAATCCGATAATTGGTTCGTCAAAAGTATTCTGCCATGTGCCGAAAAGGTTTTTGCGACTTCCTGTAGCAGCGGCATCGGGCCAGGCATCAAAACCGCAATCAACACATAGATATTCTTTTAGCGCTTGCGTGAAACCGCAACCACGATCCGGTATCTACATGTTCAGGGCATCGCGCAGATGCGGAACGAGTCGTTTACTGAATTCCACTGAATCGCCCGCAGACAAATGCGACCATTCGGGACAGTTAAACCCAGAGAGATCGGGAAAATCGGAGTAATAAATTCCGGGCGCACCGGTCATTTTCAAAAGCGGATCCCAGGTTTTTTGTCGCGGCGTGATCCGATCTTCGAGTTCTTTCAGGCCACCGCTATTTGGAAAGCGAACGAAAACAATCTTTCCACCGCGAGCTCGGATTTTTTCCACGGCCGCAGTCACGTCAGCAAAACGTTTTTTGATTCCTTCATTCATTTGCGCGAAGAAAACGTCCTTCGGTATGTAAGTGGGAGGCGCTGGCGGCGTGAACAGCGGAATCCAGATTTGTTGGATTTGTTTGGCTAATTCGCTCCCAGGTTCAGCGCATTTCTCCCACATTCGCGCCCGACGTTCGCGGTCTTCAGTTTGAAAGTAGGGCGGAAAACGTGGTGGCATTAACGCACCGGGACGATTCGGAATCGGCAATTGGTTTAAAAGCGCTTCGAGGCTTAAATCATCCGGTTTCAAAAACGCGACATGCTCTTCCAGCGGCATCGCCAGATATTCGCTGACACGCTGGGCGGGCGTTTGATTGCGAAACCGCTTTACGCTTTTCTCAGCATGTTCCATGGGCGGAGAGCCGGGCGGCGCGAAAAACAAATATGGGACAACGCTACAAATGATTGTGCCGTGAAAATTCTTGTTGTTCGCCAGATCAGCCAAAACAGGCCAAGCGGTAGAGCCAGCCATCGCGAGTTGAATCGGTCGTTTGCTTAGCCCCTTTTGCAATTCGTCTAGATCGACATCGAACAACGCGCGCGAATCGCCGATAACGACAACGGATTCCGGCTCAACAACACGGCGTCGCAGCGTCCACAAATCTTCGTTGTCCTTGAGCGTCGGCCCATAACCAAGCGAGCGACAGTACAACTCCCACGCCGTGGTCGCAATGATGACGACGATAGTGACACCAATGGCGATTCCGCCCCAAGGCGCCGGCGGAATCGGCCGCTCAAATTCGAGAGGCGGACCGCCGTGAATCTGCTCCTCCCGCGAAGGTTTGCGGAAGAACAAGCGTGGCAGCCGTAGCCGTTTCTTAAAATTGGAAATAGATGAACGCATTACTGCTCCCTTGCGTAACAATGATGGCACATACCATAGCGGACCCGATGGCCGCGATCGTCCAGGGCGGCAAACGCATCACTGCCGTCTCAAACGTGTTGTCGCGCATCGCCCAATGCATCGCGATCAAACCGGCAGTGACGCTTCCAATTTGCAATAGTTCACGCGTGGAAAGAATCGCGTCGCCGTGTGAATGTTGCCCGAACATCCCGCCGAGCATTCGGCTCGCGATCGTGAAATCGGATGCGCGGAAAAACACCCACGCAATGCAAACTGCCGCGTAAGTAGCGAACCAGGCGAGAACGCGAACAGGTAACGTGCTCGCCCACGGTTTGTGTTCGAACGAAACGCGAAAAATGCGTTCGATCACCAAATAAGAGCCGTGCAGCAAGCCCCAAACAACAAAAGTCCAGGCAGCGCCGTGCCAAAGACCACCGAGGAACATGACGATTACAAGGTTAAGCGCCGCACGGAAGGGCCTGACCTGATTGCCACCGAGCGGAATGTAAAGGTAATCGCGAAGAAAAGTGGAAAGCGAAATGTGCCATCGTCGCCAAAAGTCCGAGAAGCCGATCGCGGCATAAGGGAAACGAAAGTTGTCCTTGAGATGGAACCCCAGGGTCAAGGCTGCGCCAATCGCACAGAGAGAATAGCCGGCGAAATCAAAAAAGATTTGCCCGGCGAATGCCAGCACGCCAGCCCATGAGTCGAGCGCAACCAGCGGTCCGGGATACCCGAACACACGATCGGCGCAGCCGGAGAGTAGAGTGTCGGCCAGAACAATTTTCTGAAACATTCCCAGAGTCATCAGCGCGAGTCCCCAGAGAAATTGGCCGTTTTTTAAACGGGGCGGATGGAGAAGCTGCGGGAGAAAGTCACCGGCGCGCACGATTGGACCGGCCACCAACTGCGGAAAAAAGGAGACGGCGAGAATGAAATCTCGCAAAGATTTCGTTGGTCGCAACACGCCTCGATAAATGTCGAGCGTGTACGAAAGTGAATGGAAAGTGTAAAAGGAAATTCCGACCGGAAGCAGAATGTCCAGATGTGGCGGTTGATAGATGATCCCCAATCGCGCGAGGAGCCACTGAAAATTCTGGAGCAAAAAGTTTCCGTATTTAAAGAACCCAAGCATGCTCAGATTCATGCAAACGCTCGCAACCAGCCAGCGACGTCTTGCGTGTTGATCTCTGGCTTTAGCCATCTGACGGCCAAGCCAAAAATCCATCGCAGTGGTCCCGAACAAAAGCGCAGCGAACGGCGGGTTCCACGCGCCGTAAAAAATATAACTGGCTACGACGAGCAGATTTTTCCGCGCCTGCCACGAATGAATACACCAGTAAAGAGTGACAACGACCACGAAGAAAACGACGAACGTGAGCGAATTAAAGAGCATGGCGAAGCTGCGATCGAATTACAATGTCGAGAGCGCGGAGCCTCTTACGCGAGCCATATTGAGGCAGATGTTTAGAGGGTCTGGGGCGATCTAACAAGTCCGATTCGCGCGCGCTGTAGGCTTGCGACAAGCATCGCGCACTTTGCGCGATTCCAGTTGAAGCAAGCCGCAAGCTTTACACTGTAGGCGGATGATTGCTCCACATCACCGTCTTCCTGCGCTGGTTGGATTTGTTTTAGCTGTTTTCATTTCGCCAGCTTCTGTTCAATCGGCTGGTTCCCCCACCCCAACGCCGCGTGGAACAATCGACGAAAAATTGTTCAACGGCATGCGTTGGCGGCAAGTGGGTCCGTTTCGCGGTGGCCGCGCGCTGGCGATCGAAGGCGTCGTCGGCGAGCCAGACACATATTATTTTGGCGCGGTTGCCGGCGGGGTTTGGAAGACGACTGACGGCGGCGCAAATTGGACGCCGCTTTTCGATAAAGCACCGATTTCATCCGTGGGTGCTTTGGCGGTGGCGGCATCGGATCACAACGTGGTTTATGTCGGCACAGGCGAAGCGGCGATCCGCGG
Source organism: Candidatus Udaeobacter sp. (assembly GCA_049802315.1). Taxonomy (GTDB): domain Bacteria; phylum Verrucomicrobiota; class Verrucomicrobiia; order Chthoniobacterales; family UBA10450; genus Udaeobacter. Next base: position 3,797 of record JBARMF010000531.1, on the reverse strand, counting down.
CAACACGACCTATGGCACCGGCGTTTTCAAATCCATCGACGCTGGCAAAACCTGGGAGAACGTAGGATTAAAAGATACTCGACAGATCGGAGCACTGATTGTCGATCCACGAAATGAGAATGTAGTTCTCGTCGCGGCGCTGGGCCATGCATTTGGGCCGAATCAGGAACGCGGAATTTTTCGCACAAGCGACGGCGGCAAAACCTGGGCAAAAGTTTTATCCAAAGATGAAAACACAGGCGGCATCGACATCGTATTCGATCCGCATAACCCGAACATCGTGTTCGCCTCGCTTTGGCAGGCGCGGCGACAGCCGTGGTTTTTCTCCAGTGGCGGACCGGGCAGCGGATTATATCGATCTGAAGACAACGGCGTAACATGGAAACGCCTGGAAGGGAATGGTCTTCCGGACGGAATTCTCGGCAGGATCGGCATCGCCGTTTCCGGAGCTGATTCCAATCGTGTCTACGCGATTATCGAAGCGAAGGACGGCGGCCTCTTTCGCTCCGATGACGCCGGCCAGCATTGGACGCGGATAAATGACGACGGTCGAATTCGTCAGCGCGCCTGGTACTTCAGCAAGGTTTACGCGGACCCAAAATCCGCAGACACGGTTTACTTGTTAAACACAGGCCTCTTCAAATCGGTCGACGGCGGAAAGACATTCAACCTCATGCCTGCGAGGCACGGGGATCATCATGGACTGTGGATCGATCCGACGAACCCAAATCGAATCGCCAATGTTAGTGATGGCGGCGCAACCATTTCCACTGACGGCGGTAAAAACTGGACCACTCAAAATAACCAGCCTACTGCACAGTTTTATCACGTGGCCGTGGACAATGCGTTCCCGTACCACATTTACGGCGCGCAACAGGACAATTCGAATGTCGGCATTGCGAGCCGCTCGGATTCAGGAGTGATTGGGCGGCAGAATTGGTTTGAGGCTGGTGGCGGTGAATGCGGATTCGTCGTGCCTGATCCGCGGGACTGGCACGTCATCTACTCGAACAACGAGGGCTTCATCAACCGCTACGAAAAAAACAAAGAGGAAGTGCAAGATGTCAGTCCGCTGCCACTCGATAACTCCGGTCACGGCGCCGCCGATTTGACGCATCGCTTTCAGTGGGTGTCGCCCCTGATGCTTTCGCCACATAACCCGGACGTGATTTACACCGCGGGTGAATCCGTTTTCAAGTCAACCGATGACGGTCAAAGCTGGACTCAGATTAGCGGCGATCTCACTCGCAACGACAAATCCAAACAGCAGCCAAGCGGCGGTCCGCTGACAAACGACATCACTTCAGTCGAATACTACGATACGGTATTCGCGCTGGCAGAATCGCCAGTGAACAAGGGAACATTGTGGGCAGGCACAGACGACGGGCTTGTTCATGTTACGACTGATGATGGCCAGCATTGGTCAAAAGTGACGCCGGAAATGCCGGAATGGAGCACCGTGAGCATCATCGACCCGTCGCCTAACGACGCGAATACAGCGTACGTAGCGGTGGACCGGCATAAGCTCGACGATTTCAAACCGTACATTTTCAAAACAACAGATCTCGGAAAAAATTGGAGCGCAATCACCACCGGAATTCCCGATGGCGCGTATGTGCATGCTGTGCGCGAAGATCCCAAGCGCAAAGGTTTGCTCTATGCAGGAACTGAGCTCGGCGTTTTCGTCTCCTTTGACGACGGTGCACACTGGCAGCCGTTGCAGCTGAATCTGCCGGTAACACCGATACACGATCTCGTCGTCAAAGATGACGATCTCGTCGCAGCGACACACGGCCGTTCGTTCTGGGTGCTGGACAATTTGACGCCGCTTCGGCAAGTGAACGCGCAACCGGCATCGGACGTGATTCTGTATCAACCGCAGACCGCGCTGCGTTTGCATTACCCGGAGGAATTCGACAAGCGGCAGCCAGTTGGTGATAACCCGCCTCCGGGCGCAATGATCGACTACTATTTCAAGACCGCGCCGAAAGAGGAAGTCACGCTCGATATCCTCGACAGTTCCGGAAAAGTCGTTAGGCATCTTTCCAGCAAAGAGAAAAAGGAAGGCGAGCAACCGCCCGAGTGGCCGGATCGAGTGGAGCGCGTGAAGACCATTCCAGCCAAAGAAGGAATGAACCGGTTCGCGTGGGACCTGCGTTATGACGATCCAACTCAAATCCCGGGCGCATTCTATTCCAGCACGGGACCAAAAGGCCCACTGGCGTTGCCGGGCGATTACCGGGTGAAACTAACCGTCGGCGGCAAATCGCAGACAGCTCCGCTGAAGCTCGTGGTCGATCCGCGAAACAAAGGACAGGAAGCGGCGCTGCAAACGCAATTCACATTAGCCAAACAGGTGAATGAGCGGATTTCCCAATTGCACCAGGCTGTTAATGAAATCCGCGATTTGCGATCGCAGATCGAGAATTTGCACAAACGTTTCGGTGATGATCAGGGATTAAAACCGGCGCTCGCCGTAGCAGACGATCTCGACCACAAAATGTCCGAGGTCGAACAGAAACTTATTCAAGTAAATATGAAAGGATCAGAAGCAAACCTCGCTTTCCCAAACATGTTGAACGAGCGGTTTGACACGTTTAGTCACATCATTGAGTCCGGCGACAAGGAACCGACTAAACCGCAGCTCGAGGTGTTTGAATTGTTAGGCAACCAACTGGACGAGCAGCTCGAGAAGTGGACGCAGCTCAAGCATGAAGATGTCGCGAAGGTGACCGAATTGATTAAGGAAGCGAACTTGCCGGCGCTGATCATCACGGAAAAAAAGTAACGCGAGCCTGGAGTGACGCGCCCTACCCGAACAGGTGCGAGTTATTGCGTACCGCCTCGTCGTTCGTTTTTTGATTACGAGTAAGAGCAGGAGCACCAGCCTTCGCCGAGGCTACGGCCTGGCGTGAGCAAGGGGTCCGGAACATATCGACGCATCATGATGCGTTAATTTGTTCCTTGATCAGGAGACAAAACGCCTTTTAAGTTGCTGAACATTATGGCGACAAACGGAGTTCATCCTCTGGAAGCGTTGATGCGCGAGCGGATCGTCGTGCTGGATGGTGCGATGGGAACGATGATCCAGGGCTATAAATTATCGGAAGCCGATTACCGCGGCGAACGGTTTCGCGATTGGCAAGGCAAAGATCTCAAAGGCAGCCTCGAGCTGTTGAATATTACGCAGCCCCAGGTGATCGGGGAAATTCATTCCGATTACCTCAAAGCCGGCGCGGATATCATCGAAACGAACACGTTCAGCGGAACAACCATCGGTTCGCACGATTTCCTTTTTCAAGGCGAACCGACCGCTGGGCGCAAAGATCAGGAATTCTTTCAACGGGTGATCGACGACGCCGGTCTTCGCGCGCTGGTTCGTGAAATTAATTTCGAAGCGGCGCGGATCGCCCGCCAAGCTGCGGATCAGGTCGCCAATGAAACCGGTCAGCGGCGATTTGTTGGCGGATCGATGGGACCGCTTCCTGTCGCTGCCTCCATTTCACCTGACGTAAACGATCCTGCATTTCGCGCGGTCTCATTCGATCAGTTGCGCCAGACTTATTTCGATCAAGCGAAGGCGTTGCTCGAAGGTGGTGTCGATCTTCTCATCGTCGAAACCATTTTCGACACGCTCAACGGCAAGGCTGCGTTGTTCGCCATCACCGATGCGTTGGCAGAAACCGGCCGCAGTGTGCCGTTGATGATCTCGGGCACCGTGATCGACAAATCCGGGCGGAATTTGAGCGGCCAAACCGTGGAAGCGTTCCTTGTTTCAATCGCGCACGCGCGACCTC
>JBARMF010000530.1:0-8375 GCA_049802315.1 Candidatus Udaeobacter sp. | reverse complement strand
TGCCGCAAAATGCGGCAACCAGCACGCTACAAGCGTGCGCTCCCCAGAATGCGAACGGCATCGAGGCGGTGTACGAAGTCGATCAGTCGCCGATCGGAAAAACCTCGCGCTCGACGCCGGGCACCTATGTGAAAGTATTCGACGAGATCCGAAATCTTTACGCGCAATTGCCGGTATCACGTATGCGCGGGTATTCGGCGAGTCGATTCTCGTTTAATGCTGAAGGCGGCCGCTGCGAGACGTGCAAGGGCCAGGGCATGATCAAGCTCGAAATGAACTTTCTGCCCAGCAGTTATGTCTCGTGTGAAGATTGCCACGGCTCGCGGTACAACGCACAGACGCTGGAGGTTCTCTATAACGAGAAATCGATTGGCGACGTGATGGAAATGACTATCGAAGAAGCTGCGCAATTCTTTTCAGCGCATCCGAAAATCGCACGACCACTTTCACTCCTCGTCGATACCGGCCTTGGGTATCTGAAGCTCGGACAACCGAGTCCCACTCTAAGCGGCGGCGAAGCGCAGCGCCTCAAGCTGGTGACGCAATTGAAACGCGGTGTGAGCCGCGCGGCCAACGAGCGGATTCGAAAAATGCGCAAGCCTGGATCGACATTGTATTTGCTCGAGGAACCGACCATCGGGCTCCACATGGCCGACATTGAATTGCTCCTCAACGTGCTGCACCGGCTTGTTGACGAAGGAAACACCGTCATTGTCATCGAACATAATCTCAGTGTGATCGCCGAAGCCGATTACATCGTGGATCTCGGGCCGGAAGCGGGCGCCGATGGAGGGGAAGTAGTCGCCTGCGGAACGCCGGAACAAGTGGCGAAAAATCGAGTCAGCCGCACCGCGCCTTTTTTGCGGAAGGTGTTGAACTCGCCGCGTCCGAAAGCAGCGCCGTCATCCTGAGCGGAGCGAAGGACCTCACAATCGAAATCGCCGGACTGCAGTAAATATTGCGTAACCGGTCAACTTTTGAGAGGTCCCTCACATTTGTTCGGGATGACACGCGTTTTGATTGCGGCTATCAGCGACATCGGTAACAATCGCGGCGCAAATGTTCGCGTACTATCTACACAACCTCGATCCCATCATTTTCCGGATCTACGACAATGTTGGGCCGCGCTGGTACGGGCTTGCGTATGTAGCTGCATTTGTATCGAGCTATTTCCTTTTCCTTTGGCTGTCCAAGCGTGGATATGCCGATCTGCCCCCGCAACGTGTAAGCGATTTCATAACCGGCTGCGCGCTGTTCGGCGTGATCGTTGGCGGGCGTCTTGGCTACGTTTTCTTCTACAAGCCGGAAATGTTGCGCGAGCCGTTGTCGATTTTGCGCGTTTGGGAAGGCGGGATGTCGAGTCACGGCGGGATGGTCGGCCTCCTACTGTTCACGCTTTACTATGCGCGGCGTCACAAAATTTCATGGCTAAATCTCGGCGACAATCTTGTCGTAACCGCGCCGCTCGGATTGTTCTTCGGACGATGCGCGAACTTTATAAATGGCGAGTTGTACGGGCGGATCGCAAATGTTCCGTGGGCGATGCAATTTCCGAAGGAACTGCTCGATCATCCTCAGGAAGCTGAGCGTGCAGTCGCAGCATGCGCGCAGATCGATCCGTCATTGACGACGCCGGACGCGATCATCGGCGCAGTGCGCAGTCAGCCGCAGGCCGCAAACGCACTGCGTTCAATTCTGTCGCCGCGGCATCCGTCGCAACTTTATGAGGCCTTCTTCGAGGGCATCGCGTTGTTCGCGATTTTGTGGTTTGTACGAACGCGGACGCGCCAGCCGAACGGGGTTCTGACCGGACTGTTTTTCATTTGTTACGCCATTTTTCGAATCGTGATTGAAAATTTCCGCGAGCCCGATGCCGAACTGATCGGGTCGTTCACCCGCGGCCAATTCTTTTCGTTTTTCCTGATTGTGATTGGCGCCGGGTTTATCGTGGCCGCGAAGAGACACCCGACCTACCCGAAGAACATTTCGGTGAAATCAAGGTAGGGACAGCGCGCTGCGCTGTCCGGACGCCGCAGCGCGGCGTCCCTACCACGAAATGACCTGTGGCGTTTCCGCAAAACGGCGTTATTACTAATCCCGGTGATTAGGGGATGCTCGTTCCGGAAATTGTAGCGGCCGGCGGCGGTCTGCTGTTTGCGTTCGATCACGCGACAATCGCGGGCAAAATCGTTCTCACTCTTCTGGCCGTCGTATCGATCTTCAGTTGGTCGATCATGATCACGAAATTGCGCGTGATCCGTTTCGCGCGGAGACAGAACGCTCGTTTTCTCGCTGCTTTTCACAAAGACCGACAACCGCTTCGTCTGTTTGAGAAAAATGCGCGTTTTCCAGGCGCGCCCGTTTTCAATGTGTATCGCGCAGGGTGTGAGGAAATGACATTCCATCTGCTCGGATCATCCGAAGTGGATGACACCTTTCGAGCCCGACTTGAAATCGCTGACAAAATTTCACCGGCGCAGATGGGAGCGGTCAACGCCGCAATGGAACGCGCGGTGGGCGAGACAGCGCTTTCGCTCGAGTCGCAGATGATTCTTCTCGCTACCGCAGTCAGCGGTTCGCCTTTTCTCGGATTGCTGGGCACGGTCTGGGGCGTGATGGACGCGTTCACCGGAGTCGCGGAAGCAGGTTCGCCGAACCTCGTGGCGATGGCACCCGGCGTATCCGGCGCATTGATTACGACCGTTACGGCGCTTTGTGTCGCGATTCCGGCAATGTTCGGTTACAACTTTCTCGTTACCAGCATTCGCGGGATCATCGTGGAGATGGATAACTTCGCGGCCGAGCTCGCATCCGAGTTCGAACACAAATACGTCGATCACGGGTCGCGGGAATCCGCTTTTCGCAGATGATTGTCATGTCGAGCGAAATCGAGACATCCCGAGAACTAACCGTGGGTATTGCTTCGGGGTTCCTCGACTTCGCTCGGGATGACAGATTACCATGAGACGCTACTCGGAACGCCAGAATCTCTCCTCGTTGAGCGAGATCAATATCACTCCGTTGCTAGATCTCGCTTTTGTATTGCTCATTATATTCATGATTACGACGCCGCTGCTTGAAAGCAGCATGAACCTGGTGATTCCATCCAGTGGCACGAAGAACCCGCCCATCAACACGTCGCAGGTCCAAGCGGTCTCAATCGATCGTACCGACACCATCCGGTTCAATAATCAGGTGATTGACCTGGAAACTCTGACGACGCAGTTGGTGCAGTTGAAACAGGCGAATCCAGATATCGCAATTGTGATTCGGCCTGATCGCGATTTGCCCGTGCAAAAATTGATCGGAGTGATGGACGCGTTGCAACGCGCGGGAATTACGAAGGTTGGTATCGCCACAAAGGCAACCACGAATGAACACTGATGGACACGAAAGTTTTAGGCCATTCCGCCGCAGACGCGGATGGTAGGGCGCGCCACTCCGTGCGCGCCGCGCCACATGATTTTCCGGCGTGCAGAGGACTGCCCGCCCTACCGCACCCGGTGTTTCAACTCCGAACGCATTCGCGAACAGGGCGGTTCATCGTTTCGATGATCTAACCGGGTGAAGCCCTTTTGGCGAAACGTCTTCCTGATCGCGCTGGCGCACGTTGCGTTGATCGTAGGACTGATCCGCTGGAGTGCGGCAGCGAAGGCGCCATCGAATCCAGAGAACATCGTGTGGCTGGGTGCCGCGGAAGATCTCTCGGCAGATGAATCGCAGAAACAGGAATCGCCATTAGCAGAGCAGCCAGCCACTGACACTGAATCCAGATACCCGGAACAGGATGAAGCGGCAGACGAAAAGCCTGTCGTAACCACCGCTAAGAGTGAAATCGAATTGCCAACGGCTACGCCAAAACCGACGGCAACAGTAACACCGCTGCCGAAGCCGAGCGCCACTCCTGCAGTAAGAGCCAAGACAACACCAAAACCAATCCCGAAACCAACTCCCAGGAAAAAGCTGCTGGCAAAAGCTTCTCCAAAACCGGCGGCAAAACCCAAGTCGAGCCCGTCCAAATCCAACGCTAAGTCGGAAAAAAAGGACAAAATTGTGCTCGCAAAAAAGGATTCCCCATCTCACAGCGGAAGCGGGCAAAACGGATCAACAGGCAAAGCTGGCGGTGCCAGCGGCCAGCCCTCCGTAGCCTCGGCGAAGGCGGGTGGAAGCAGTGCATCCGAATTTGGGTGGTACGGCAACATGTTGCATGATCGTTTTTACAGCGCGTGGATCCAGCCCACCACGAATGTCCCTTCGGGCGGCAAAATTTCGACACTCGTGAACGTGCGAATCGAAAAAGACGGGCGCGTTTCGAAATTCGAAATCGTCAAACCATCAGCAAACGCGACAGTGAATGAATCAGTGGGGGCGGTTGCGAAACAAATCAGCCACGTTGATCCGCCGCCGACGGGGCTAATCAAGGGCGATCACTACGACGTGAAAATCAATTTCGAATTGAATACCGAACAGGGCGCGTCGAAATGATCGCGATTTTCGCCGCGAGAAAAATTGTTGCCGCCTCTACAAAAGCGAGCGCGTCGTCGGCGAGAGTTTCAAGATTTCCGGCTCGCGCTTGAGTTCCTTTAAAATTTTTTCACGCCAACGCCGGGACTGGGTCAGAGCAGCAATGTGACGTTCATATGCAGCTGGATCCTTAAAACGCGCGAACCAAACGAAAACATTTTCGCCTTCCCGCACCGGCAGCGCGGGAAAAGTGTTCTCACTGTGCTCAGTTACGAAATACGCCAGGACCGTTGCGCCTGAACCGGTCACCGCCGGTTTCACCGTTTTCTCGAAGAACTGGACGAAGGCCGCATCGACCGGCGCGTTGAAATAATAGATCGTCGCCGCAATCAAGTCGCTCCGGGCCTCATTTGCTCCCACTGGAGCACGTTCCCTGTTTCCAAACGGGAACCCCGAAGTTGGCGTTGCCGGATGCAAGAGCAGCACGTTATCGGAATCGATCATGGTGGCGTTGGCCGCTTCGCGATGCGCCTTCCAAACCGGCCCGCCGTAAAAATCTCTCATCGCCTGTGCGCGCGAAGGCATGTCCCGAAAACCTCTGAGCCAGACAAATCGGTTTGGATTATCAAGGTCGCGGAACTGACCGATGACCTTCATCCCGAGCGCTTCTTGCGTTTCCACAAATTCCCGATCGAAGAGATCGATTAACATATCCCGGTTTCCGGGATGCAATGTGTATTGCCGCAGCTCAACGATCGGGCAGCAAGTCTGCGACGGCTGCGCGTCCGAATTTTCCATCGCGAAAGTTTGCGCCGCGAATAGAACCATCGCCATCAGTAATTTCAACGCGCGCAAGATCGACATCCCAATTCAGCCATCAATTCGGCCGCAACGGATGTGCTGAAAGCCGTCTTCGAATCCTACAATCGATTTATGTTAACGACCTTTGGCGAATTGAACTATCCGTCCAACCTTCCTCGATAACTATTGCGAAAATTTCTCCTCAATCAGCCGGTGCAAATGATCAGCTATCGCTGGATGATCGAGACGCTTGATGACTTCGTCCAGAAAGCCGGTGACGAGGAGACGCTGGGCTACGTTTGTAGGAATCCCGCGCGTGCGCAGATAGAATAGTTCGTCTTCGTCGATCTGGCCGGACGTTGCGCCGTGGGTGCAACGGACGTTGTCGGCCAGGATTTCGAGGCCGGGCATCGAATTCGCTTCGGCATCGTCGCTCAAGAGAAGGTTGCGAACTTTTTGATAAGCGTCGGTGAAATGAGCGTGTGGTTCCACGCGGATTAGCCCCCCGAAAATCGTGCGGGCGCGATCGTCTAGCGCGTTTTTGTAAAGCAAGTCGCTCGCCGTGCGCGGCGAGATGTGATCCTGCAATGTGCGTGCATCGAATTCCTGCTGGTGTTTCGCCACGGCGACAGCGAGCAGATCGCTTCGGCCGCCCTCGCCAATGAGACGGCTCAGACTTTCGAACCGCGAATATTTCGCGCCCACGTGCAAATTCAAGCTCATAGCTGAAGCATCGTGATCGACCACCGTCGAGTTCATTTGTAATGCGATCACGTTACTGGACCACTCCTGCGCGCAGACATACGTCACCTTCGCCCCAGGCCCTGCGATGAGATCGTTCACGCCACAAGCGAAGCCGGGTGCCGTTCGACTGCACGACCGGAAATGTTCGATCACTGTGACCTTTGCTAACTCGTCGGCCACGAGGAGCAGATGCGGGAACACCGACATGTTATCGTGGCGGAGCCAGTGGAAGATCTCGATTGGCAATTCGATCTCCAATCCGCGCGGAACGAATAGGAATGTTCCCGACGAAACGCGTGCTTTGTGTAATGCGGCGAACTTGGCCGAGCCGAGCTTTGCCTCCGTCGACATAAAATATTTCCGGAACAGGTCGGCGTGCTCAACCATGGCACGCTCGAGCGGCTGAAAAATCACGCCGCGCTTTTTCAGGTCATCGGAAACGACGTCGCGCTCGACCAGTTGGTCATTCGCGAAGATCATGCGACCCGCGTATCGCTCGAGGCCACGCGAATATTTCAGAATATTTTTTCGGTCGTCTTCAGAAAGTGGCGGACTGGTCTTGAACGGAGCCAAATCGAGGAGACCGACATTAGAGAATCGCCACGCCTGATTTTTTCGGGTCGGCTGCGGCAGAGATTCGAATTGATCCCATGCCGCGCGTTGCTGGTCGCGGAACCACTCGGGCAAATCGCGCAACTCGGCCGCTCCGGAAAGAATTGAGCCGCTCTGCTTTTCGAGAGTGGTTAACGACATAAGCGACTAAAGTAATGCCGCATTGGAGTAGCGCATGCGTCCTCGCCCGCCGCGGCGGGCCAGAGGCTCGCGCTACCTTATCCGACCGAGCCTTCCATTTCGAGCTCGATCAGCCGTTTGAGCTCAACGCTGTATTCCATGGGAAATTGGCGCACGAGATCGTTGACGAACCCGTTCACGCTCAAGCTCATCGCCTGCGCTTCGCTCAGACCGCGTTGTTGCATGTAGAAAATTTGCTCCGAGCTGACCTGGCTAACACTGGCTTCGTGCTGTACGGCGTTTCCTGTGCCGCGCACGGTGATCGCCGGGTAGGTGTCGGTGCGCGACGTCGAGTTGATGAGCAGCGCGTCGCACTCTGTGTTGTTTTTGCAATTCTTCAGGTGCTTCGGCACGTGAACAAGGCCGCGATAAGTGGCGCGTCCTTTGCCAATCGAGATCGATTTGGAAACGATGTTGCTGGTGGTTTCGTCGGCGGCATGAATCATCTTCGCGCCGGTGTCCTGATGCTGGCCGTCATTGGCGAGAGCGATGGACAAAACCTCGCCGCGAGCCTTTCGACCTTTCATGATCACACCGGGATATTTCATGGTGAGGCGAGACCCGATATTGCAGTCAATCCATTTCACTTCGGCGTTTTCCTCAGCAAGCCCGCGTTTTGTGACGAGATTAAAAACGTTCGAAGCCCAATTTTGCACGGTGATGTACTGAATTTTCGCGCCCTTTAGCGCCACGAGTTCGACGACGGCACTGTGCAGCGTTGGCGTATTAAATTTCGGCGCAGTGCAGCCTTCCATGTAGGTCACTTCAGACCCTTCATCGGCAATGATGAGTGTGCGCTCGAACTGCCCGAAGTTTTCCGCGTTGATCCTGAAGTATGCCTGCAGAGGATGCTTCACTTTCACGCCGGGTGGGACATATATGAATGAGCCGCCGCTAAAGACAGCGGAATTCAGCGCGCTGAACTTGTTGTCACCAACCGGAATGACTTTGCTGAACCACTTCCGGAAAATTTCCGGGTAATTCTTGAGCCCTTCTCGCGAGCCCACAAAGATCACGCCTTGTTCGCCGACAGCTTTTTTGATGTTGGAGTAAACCGCTTCGCTGTCGAACTGCGCCTCGACTCCTGCGAGGAATTTTCGTTCCTGCTCTGGAATGCCGAGCCGCTCGAAAGTGCGTTTAATGTCGTCCGGCACGTCTTCCCAGCTGCGCTTCGTTTCGGTGCCCGGGGAGAGATAATAACGGATCTTCTCAAAGTCGATGGCCTCGAGTTCCTTGCTCGCCCAGTGCGTGGGGAGCGGTTTCTCCCAGAATGTCTTCAAAGCGCGCAAACGGAAATCGCGCACCCAATCCGGATCCTCCTTCACATCCGCGATGTAGTGGACGGTGCGCTCGCTCAAGCCCACGCCCGCGTCGCGCACATGAGCTTCCGGGTAAGAGAAATCGCCCTTGCCGCGATCAATATTAATGGCTGTCGTTTCGGTTTTCATTAGTTGTTACCTGGTTAATACGGGTTCGGCAGCTTGCTCGCGTGCCCAATCGTAACCTCTTTCCTCGAGTTCTAGAGCAAGTTCCTTTCGCCCGCTCCTCACTATTCGCCCTGCCACCATAACATG
>JBARMF010000529.1:0-3792 GCA_049802315.1 Candidatus Udaeobacter sp. | reverse complement strand
TAACCTTAAGACAGCGCAGACAGGATTGTCTGCGTCACACGCTAAAGGCGTCTTTCTCTTTCACGACCGCCAAGAGCTTTACGAACGAATCAATCAACGAGTGGAAATGATGTTTGACCACGGGGTGATCGAGGAAGTGCGCATCGCCGGCGAAATAAGTCAGGCTGCTTCACAGATGATCGGCCTGAGCGAAATTCGTGAATTGCTCGCCGGAAAAAAATCGATCCCGCAGTGTATTGCAGAGATTCAGCAGGCGACTCGACGTTATGCCAAAAGACAGTTGACCTGGTTTCGGGGGCAAACTAACTTTTCGCCGCTGAACCTGTCGTTTCTTACTCACAACGAAGCTGCGAAATGGATCTCGCTTCGAATTCTGTCGGAGGCCGGCACATCGGATGATTGAAACGCGTCCGCAAAAGACTGTAGCCGGGGGCGGTGACCCCGGCAGGAAAAAGCTTTGCAATATCTAAACCGAGCCGCAGTCAGCCCCCGCGGCTACAATTTGTGTCAAAAATGATTGAAACGCGTCCGCAAAAGTCACGGGAACGCGCGCTGCTGATCGGTTTGGAAAAGCAAGGCGTTTCCAAGTGGGACTTGCACGATTCCCTCGATGAATTGCGCGAATTGGCGAACTCGGCAGGAGCCGATGTTGTCGACACGGTGACGCAGAAATTGCAGAAGCCGACCGCCCCCTACTACATCGGCCGTGGCAAGGCCGAGTCCATCAAGGAATCATGTCAGGATCAACAAGTCACCTCGGTGATTTTTGATGATGAACTTTCACCAGCCCAGGGGCGCAACCTCGAAAACCTATTCGCGCGCAAGGTGCTCGATCGAACGCAATTGATCCTCGACATTTTTGCACAACGCGCGCGCAGCCGGGAAGGCCGATTGCAAATCGAGCTCGCGCAATTGCAATATCTTCTGCCGCGCCTCACTCGGATGTGGCATCACCTGTCGCGCCAGACCGGCGGAATCGGGACACGCGGTCCAGGTGAAACACAATTGGAAGTCGACCGTCGGCGTGTGCAGGAACGAATCGCGCGCCTCGAGCGCGAGCTGGAATCGGTGCGGAAAACGCGAGCCATTCAACGACAAGGACGAAAACGCCATCAGTGGCCGGTCGCTGCAGTGGTCGGTTATACGAACGCGGGGAAATCGACTTTACTAAATCTACTTACGGGAGCGGACGTGGTAGCAGAAGACAAGCTTTTCGCCACGCTGGATCCGACTACGCGCAGCTTTGTTTTGCCTAACAAACAGCGGGTCCTGCTCACCGACACCGTCGGGTTCCTGCGCAAGCTTCCGCACACGCTGATTGAATCCTTTAAAGCGACGCTGGAAGAAGTGAACGAAGCTGATTTGCTCATTCATATTGTTGATCTAAGTCACCCGCGCGTGGACGAGCAGATGGAAGCGGTCGATCGAGTGATCAAAGAACTCGACGCTTACGGCAAGCAAACGCTAATCGTCTTTAACAAGATCGATAATCTGACAAGCCGAGAAGTGGTTGATTCGTACCTCAGGCGATTTCCCGGTAGCGTGGCGATTTCCGCGCGCACCGGAGAAGGAGTAAACAACCTCGTGCAAGGTCTCGAGGGCGCACTTAGCTCATGGCGATTGCGCTCACGGTTTCGAATTCCCGCTAAGGAAAGCGCGTTGATCGCGGAGATCCATAGAGTTGGTCATGTCCTCGAACTCCGATACGACGGCAACGATGCTCTGATCGTCGCGCACGTTCCCCCCGATCTGGCGCAAAAGCTCGAGCGATACGCGGAGGCGTAGCGCAGGTAGGGCGCGTCACTCCGTGCGCGCCGGTACGCGAAGATTAGCGGCGTGCAGAGGACTGCCCGCCCTACCAGGATGTCGATCTCGCACTGCTATGTCCCTACCATTTTGCTCATTGAGTCCGCAAATCTCGGATGCTCGATTCGAGGCTTCGCGCGATCTGTAACCAACCTTCGCGATTGTTTGGAGTCGCAGCAAAGTTCAGAGGCTCTCCGATAATCAATTTAATTCTCACGGGTCGCGGAATCTTTCGGTTTGCCGGGAGGGCCTCAAAAGTTCCAATAAGACCGCAAGGCACGACCGGAACATTTGTTTCTGCGACCAGCATCCCGAGTCCGTGTTTGAAAGGCATCATTGAACCGGTGCGCGTGCGTCGGCCTTCCGGGAAGATGATGAAAATCGCTTTTTCTTCCTGCAATTTGCGGCGCAACTCTGCGAGGGCATGCGGACCACAGTTTTTCCGCCACATCGGCAGAGCGTTGAGCATGATTGCGGAGAACAGACTGACTGCCGTGGTTTTGAAGAAGACGTCACCTGCGGCGATCGGGAAAGCGCGTTCGCGATGGCGCGGCTTGAGCGCTGCTCCCAAAACCAGCGCGTCGAGATGACTGCAATGATTTGCGGCGAGGACGAAGGGCCCGTGTGCCGGCAGTTTCTCCCGGCCCGAGATTGCGAGTCGATGAGCGATCGCGAAGTAAAATCGCAACACAGAAAAGCACGCCTGCTGCGCCACGCTTTCGAGCAGACCGCTTTCGCGTCGCACGCTGCGAAAGCGCTCGGCGGGAGTGAGCCCAGTGTCACGTGCTGGTTGCAGTTGCCATGGTTCCATTGGCATTAAAAGAAAATGCGCTGCGGCTGTCCAACGCCGAAACCGACAAAGTAACTGACGTAATGAAACACAGCCGGTGCGACCAGAATCAGGCTATCGAAGCGATCCAACAATCCGCCGTGACCGGGGATGAGCTTCGCTGTGTCCTTGAGACCCAGATCGCGCTTTATCGCAGAGAGCATCAAGTCTCCGAACTGGCCTACTATGCTGACGATAATCCCAAGACCCATTAAGCCGATCGGATTATCCAACGCGGTGTTAATCCAAATGAAATGAGCGATCACTGCTACCAGCGGCGTGGTCAAAATGATCGCGCCGAGCGCGCCGCCAACGGTTTTGTTTGGACTTGTGTTCGGAACAAATTTTCGATGACCGAACAGATGACCGCAGATGTAGGCAAAGATGTCATTCAGTTCCACGGCGAAAATGATCAGCAATAGGATCGGCCGGTAATTCCAATCGTTTGCCATGTAGCCAAGGTTACCGAGCGCGCTTCCGAAAAGAGCGAATCCAAGAACGCCGAGACCGACACGTTGGATGTAGCCTTTCGGTTGATCAGGAATTAAGCCGCCAATGGCAATCAACGCGACGGTTAAGGGAAACAACGCAACAAACAGGCGATACCAGTTGTCCAGTTCGGCGACGGTGATCAGGAGAATGCCGATAACCACGATGAAACTGATTGTCCGTTCGCGGAAAAGGCCGGTAATGCGCGCGTACTCTCGATAACAAAGCAAACTCAGAGTGGCCACGGACAGGATCGTCCAAAAAGCGCCGGCCAAAATCGGAATCAGAATGCAAAGCACCAGCCAAATCCAGGAGCGATAACGATCCCAGAGTTCCTTGCGTTTTTCGGTGGTGCTCTTTGCCGTTCGCGTTGTGAGGAAAATCAGGAGCGGCGACAGGACCAACAAACCAACAGCCGTCAGCGTCACGAGAACCGTCACGGAATGATCGAACGCGTGACGGAACCCGAATAGCCGCTGCCAGGTCGTGTCGTTCATCTCAAAGCTCGTGCGATTCGTTTGAGCCTGCGAATGATTGTGATGACGCAGCCGGCGATTATCAAAGCGAGAGCAAAACTCATGACGCCGACGTCAAAATCATCCAAATGGAAAATCTGCCATGATCGCGGAACGACCACGGAATACAGGCAGGCAATGCTAATGACCAGC
>JBARMF010000528.1:0-2781 GCA_049802315.1 Candidatus Udaeobacter sp. | reverse complement strand
GCGATCGGAATCGAAGACTTGTTGTTCCAATAAAGATCGAATTCGTCGGACACCTCCTTCACCACGGGGCCGATGAGTACTACGTCGAGATCGGCAAAATTCATCTCCGCATGCGCCTCGAAATATTCATCGCCGATATTGCGGCCGCCTACGATGGAGGCCTGCCCGTCGGCGGTGAACGACTTGTTGTGCATCCGCTTATTGATGCGCCCGAAGTCGGCGATCATGCCGAGCAACCGGGGCGAACGCAGGGCCACGGGATTGAACATGCGCACCTCGATGTTCGGATGACTGTCGATAGTGAGTAGCGTGGCGTCGGAGGGCATTACGCCAAGATCGTCGAGCAGCAAACGCACGCGCACACCGCGGTCGGCCGCCCGGAACAAATGCTCAAGCAGGACTTTGCCCGCCATGTCCTTGTTCCAGATGAAATACTGCACATCGAGACTGCGTTGCGCCGCATCTGCCAGGGCCAGTCGAGCGGCCAGGGCTTCCCGCCCGTCCAGAAGTGTGTGGAGGCCGGACTGCCCCGGATGCGCTGCAACACGCGGACGCACCGCCGCCGCCAGCGCCGTGCCGCCGTTGTTTTTCATGGCCGTGGAAGATGGGCGCTCGCCGATTTTGGGAAGGCCTCCGCACGCACCGAGTGAAAGCATCATTAGCAATGTGCCGACGCATTGAATCGACCGTTGGTAACCAGGAAGCATGTTCTGCCTATTCCGGTTGTTCCACATCGACTTAGGTCTTGGCGAGATCAAAATTAACTTTTGAGGACCGAATCTCAGCACTGTCGGTTCATTGTTGTGCATCTTTGCCTCGCGTCTCATCCCAAGGTCCGCGGCACTGAAAGGGACGAGTAGAGTTGTAACCAAACAGAAGTGTTGATACTCCACCCACCATGTTTTTCATGAAGCTTCTGGCAATTCTCCAAATCAAAGGCACGCCATCGTCGGATTGCCACGGAATGAGGTGCATCATATTGTGCAAACCCGGCAGCGAACGTTATGAAATCAGCGACCGACATCCGCACGGGTATCGCCGCCGGTGAACACTATGCCAGTTCCTGACTTCAAAACATATTGTGCAATTCTCGATGGGGCGCGCGCCGGGCGCTTCGCACTTCCCGCCGCAAATGTTACGTCACTCACTACGGCCAACGCCGTCCTGCGCGGACTCGCGGAGAGTAAAGCGGACGGGATCATTCAGATTTCCACCGGCGGAGGCGCCTTTGCATCAGGCGCTTCGCTGAAGGATTCGGCGCTCGGTGCGATTTCAATCGCAGAGCACGTGCATCGAGTAGCGGAACGTTACCCGATTTATGTAGCGCTGCACACGGACCACTGCCTCAAAGATAAGCTCGACAAATTCGTCCTCCCGCTGGTCGCGCAAACCGAAAAGCGGCGCGCTGCGGGCCAGCCCAATCTCTTCACCGGGCACATGTTCGATGGCAGCAATCTCTCGTTGCAGGAGAATCTCGACATTTCCGCAAAGCTGCTTGAGCGATTTGCAAAGAACGATCTCGTGCTCGAAATCGAAACGGGCGCAGTCGGCGGTGAAGAGGACGACGTTGTCGGTGACCACGCGGCGAAGCTCTATACAACGCCCGACGACACGCTCGAAGTTGCGCGACGGTTAAATCCAATCGGCGGCCGTTACTTGCTCGCAGCGACATTCGGAAACGTGCACGGCGTCTATAAGCCCGGCCACGTCAAGCTGCGGCCCAAAGTTTTGAAGGAATGCCAGGAGGCAGTCGTGAAAGCACACGGCGAAGCTGCGCGATTTTGTCTCGTATTTCACGGAGGCTCAGGTTCGACGCAAGACGAGATTCACGAGGCTCTCGATTACGGCGTGGTGAAAATGAATGTCGATACCGATATGCAATACGCGTTCACGCGCGCAGTCGCCGCGCACATGTTCAAAAATTACGATGGCGTGCTGAAAGTTGATGGCGAACTCGGGAATAAGAAAATTTATGACCCGCGCTCGTACCTCGCGCTGGCGGAGACAGCAATGGCCGAGCGCGTCAAGCAGGCTGCGAGCGATTTGCGCGCGAGCGGCAGAACGATGTTCGCGTGATGAACGCGCCGCTGCTACCGGCACATAAAACAAAGATCGTTGCGACGATCGGCCCAGCATCGGAATCCCCCGAGATGCTGGTGCGGCTTATTCGCGCGGGGGTGAATGTCGCGCGTCTCAATTTTTCACACGGAAGCCCTTCGAAACACGCCGAAGTAATCAGGCGCATCCGAGGCGCAGCACGCGAAACCGGCCGGCGCGTCGCGATCATGGCCGATCTTCCCGGCCCGAAACTGCGACTGGGAAAAATCGATCCGGAACCGATTCAACTTCTGGCGGGTGCGCATTTCACGTTAACGAGTGGGGACATCGTTGGGAATGCGCAGCGCGCCTCGACGAATTTCGAGCGCTTGCCACGCGTGGTAAAAACCGGCGATCGGATTTTTCTCAACGATGGTCTCGTGCAGCTCGTGGTCGAACAGGTGGTAGGCAACGACGTGGAGTGCACAGTTGTTGTTGGCGGCGAGCTACGCTCACGCAAAGGACTGAACCTTCCCGGCGTTGATCTGGGCATCAGTGCGTTTACCGAAAACGATCGCGCATGCCTTGAGTTCGCGCTTAAAGAAGGCGTTGACGCTGTGAGCCAGTCGTTCGTTGAACGCGCCGCAGACATCGAGGCTGTGCGCGCGGCAGCGGCAAAAATTGGAGGACAGCCTTTCATCATTGCAAAGATCGAGCGCGCGGATGCGCTTGCACATTTCGACG
>JBARMF010000527.1:0-4059 GCA_049802315.1 Candidatus Udaeobacter sp. | reverse complement strand
CGCCCCAGGAACTCGATTGTTCGCGATCGAACAGCGCGGAAAGCGCGATTCAATCACTTCAACGCAACTCGCAGGTGAATCGCGCTTTCAGCGCTCAGGCCTTCTGAATTCCATAATCCTGGGGCAGTGCCCCAGGCTTCAGGTGAGCCGTGCCTTTGGCGCTCGGGCTTTCTAAATTCCGTGATCTGTAGCCACCCGCCTGTGGCCGGTTCGAATTGGTAGGGCGGGCAGTCCTCTGCCCGCCGTGTCGGATTCACATGATCGGCGCGCACGGAGTGCCGCGCCCTACCAACAAACGGCCCATAGGGCCGTATCTACCGCAACCAGGTCCCGCGCTAAGCGTCGTCTGTGGAAACGAGACGGCGAACCAAGTCCTCGATGGCAACGATTCCGCGAAATTTGTTCTTTCGATCGACAACAGCCGCCAGACCGAGCCGTGCACCGCGCAGTTGCTGCATGACGCGATAGGTGGGTTCATCCTCCGTAGTCGTTACAATGCGCCGCACATATTCGCTCAGCGGTTTGTTTCCGTTTCGGTCGAGCAAAATGTCCAGGACATTGACTAGCCCGGCTGGTTGACCTTTGGGCCCAAGGAGAGGCAGACGATCAAGACCGGTAGAGGCGCTAAGCTCGAGCGCTTCCTCTGTTGACGCATCCGACTGGAGCGCGGCAACTTTCGCCGCGGGCAACATGACGTCGCGGATTTTGGAGCCGCGAAAGTCAACGACACTGTGAATCATCGCACGCTCGGTCGCCGTAATACCGCCCTCACGCTCGCTTTCGGTTGTGATCTGTTTCAGTTCCTCGCGCGCGGCAAAAAGGCGCCCCCGTTTCCCGGCTTGACCTGGCAGGAGGAGCTTGCCTAGTCGCGCGCCGAGTTCGAGGAGCGGCGAAAATAAAAGCGACACGAATTCGAGCACGCCGGCAAGACGTGCCAGCGCTCGAAAAGGAAATCGTCGGAATAGCGACTTAGGGAGAACCGACAACACAAATAGATAAACCGGAAGCGCAATGACCAAGGCGAACAAAAATCCGGCATAGCCGTACCAACGAACCAGTTGGCTTGTCAGTAACAGCAGGGCGACGATGTCCGCTGCATTCGTGACGAGCAGCACGGTCGCCAGTAACCGTTCGGGCTGTTTGAGCAGATGGTTCAATTGCAAAGCCGTTGGCACGCGCCGCTTTACGTTTTGCCGCAACCGCACCGTATCGATCGACAGCAGGCCGCTTTCGATTCCGTTGAAGAAAAACGAAATGATCCAGCAGCAAACAATGATGATGATCGCGACCGTCATGTTCGCCACGGCGAATCCGTCCTGTGGCGGACCGCCTCCTCCAATGCGTTTGTAGTTTTCTCCAGCAGGACTTCTTCGATTCTCTTGCGCGCGGCACGACGAACAGTGATCGCAATGCGCGGGATCTCGAGTTTCGTTCCGGAAGACGGCACATAACCCAGGTGCGTAAAAATAAATCCGCCGATGGTGTCGATCCCTTCAGCGTCAATTTGAAAGCCGAGATGTTCGGTCAAATCGTCCAGACGCGCATTACCGCTCACGAGAAATTTGCCGTTACCGAGCGGTTCGATGTAAAACTCCGAACCATCCTGGGGCGCGGTGCCGCTAAGAATTTCCTCGACGATATCCTCCATGGTGATGATTCCTTCAATGCCGCCGAATTCATCAACCACGACGCCCATCGCCTGGGGATGCGTCAGAAAGAGCTTGAGCAATTCGACCGCGTGCATGGTCTCTGCGATAAACGACGGCGGGATCAGTTTCTCGGTGTAATGTTCCGACGGATCGAGCAGGAAAAGTTTTACGTCGATGATGCCGAGGAGTTGATCAGGCGTATCGGCATAAACGGGGACGCGCCGATGCCGCTTTTCCTTTAGACGCGCGATTGCTTCGTCGTTAGTTAAATCATCCGGCAGCATGAAGCTATCCACGCGCGGAGTCATGCAATCCTTGGCAGTTCTATCGCCCAGCTTGATGATTTCCTGGATCATCTCGGCTTCGCCTTGGTACAACGTGCCTTCTTCTTCACCGATCTGAAGCAGCGTTCCCAGTTCCTCGTCGCTTAAACGCGGTCGACTGTGGAGATGCGCTGGCGTGAAACAATCGATTACATAATCGCTCATGGTTTCGAGTCCGCGGCCGATGCGATCGAGAAACGGCATCGCGATTTGCAAAGTGAAAGCGCCGATGGCCGAAAGCTTCGAGGGCGCGGCGAGCGCCACCAGTTTCGGCACCAGATCGCAGAGCAACACCACGATGGCGAAGATCAGGATGCCTGCGAGCCACTGCGGAATGCGTCCTGCCAGAGGGCCTTCCCACAGAAAGAAAAGACACAACACCACCAGAAGCACGTTAACTAATCCGTCTCCCAGCAGCAGCACATTCAAAACGCGGCGCGGATTTTCGCGGAAGAGCTGTATGAAATTCGTTAGGCCCGCATGATTCGCTTCGAGACGGCGCAGTTGATGCGGCTTCAGTAGAGAGAGCGCCGTCTCCACTCTGGAAAACAGCGCGGAGCAGAAGATCAAAATTGCGATGGCGCTCAGCACAATGGCCAGAGTAGGGCCACTCATTTTTGCGGCATCAAACCTCGCGCACCTTGCATGGCCTTTTCGGGACGAAGGACAGCGGAGGGCGAACGAGGTCCCTCCGGAGAGTTGGTGGTTGGTGGTTTGCTCATCCTCTGAGCCGCAAGCAAGTTAAAGCTCTGGATGAATAAACGCGAGAGGATTTCACAGTGGTTGGCCGACGCGACTGGAGCAGAGGCGAACTCGGACCAGTTAGAGGTGGAAAAACACCCGTATTACCGCGCGTTTTTTCATTGCTGGAACGAACAGCAGTACTACGAAGCGCACGATGTCTTGGAACAGCTTTGGCTCAACAGTGAATCGCCCGACGCAGATTTCTTCAAGGGATTGATCCAGGCGGCTGGCGCATTCGTTCATCTGCAAAAGCACTTCGAACATCCGTCGCACGCGAAGCATGGCAGGCGTTTGCCTCCCGCGGTGCGTTTGTTTCGGCTGGCGCAGAGAAATCTGGCGAACTTCGGGCCGTCGCATCATGCGCTGGACGTTGCAGCGCTTTGCCAGCTTTTGAGCCGATACGCTGATGAGATAGTCGCGTCGGATTATACAATCAATCCGTGGTCACCGGAAACCGCGCCGAAGCTGGAATTAGGCTAACCTCCGCGATCAAAAGGCAAGGAGCGACGGTCTGGGCGACCGTCGCTGTGTGACGGCTGGGGAAGCCGTCACTCCTTGGGGCTATCTCGTGAAGATCAGTTTGAGTCCCGCGATGAGTAGGACCGTCGCGAGACAAAGGGAAATTACGCGGACCGCGAAACGCCTGCTGCCGAGATGCGAGCCGATGATGCCGCCGATAATTGCTGCCGCCGCGAGAACGAATCCCAGCGAAGGAATGGTGCGGACTTTTGTGAAGTAGCCCACCAATCCGGCAATGGAATTCACCCAGATGAACAGCGCCGAGACAGCCGCGGCCTGCCGAATGTGAGCCCACCGACAAAAAAGCAGGACCGGTGTGAGAAAAATTCCGCCTCCCGTTCCGGTTAATCCTGCGAGGAATCCAAGCGCTGCGCCCACGCTTATCGCGACCGGTTGCGACGGAGGAGATGTTTGCGGCGGATCGCCACGGCGAATCAGTAGTCGCGCTGCGGAGAACAACAGCACAACGCCGATGAGGATTCTCAGGAGCGAAGCAGACGGCTGCAAATAACCACCAAGATATGCCGCCGGAATGGAAAGCAGCGCGAACGGCCAAAACAATTTCCACGAGAAATATCCTGCGCGCCAAAACTGGAATGTGCCAATGGACGCGACCAAAATGTTAAGCACAAGCGCAGTTGGACGAATGACGATGGGTGCGATTCCAAACAACGTCATCGTTGCGATGTAACCCGAAGCACCGGCATGACCGACTGATGAGTAAAGTAATGCGATTACTCCTATGGCGAGGAAAAGAAAAATGAAATGGGTCGTGTCCACCAAATGACGAATGACGAATTACAAATGACGAATCAATGACGAAT
>JBARMF010000526.1:0-1731 GCA_049802315.1 Candidatus Udaeobacter sp. | reverse complement strand
CTCTAAAGAGCCTCGACAACGATGAGACGTTGCTGGTGCAGTCGGGCAAGCCGGTGGGCGTGTTCAAGACGCACGATTACGCGCCGCGCGTGCTGATTGCCAATTCAAATCTAGTCGGCCATTTTTCCAACTGGGAGAAGTTCAACGAACTGGAGCGCGCTGGCCTGATGATGTACGGCCAGATGACCGCCGGTTCGTGGATTTACATCGGGTCGCAAGGAATTGTGCAGGGCACGTATGAAACCTTCAACGCGGCCGGCGCCAAGCACTTTGGCACTGCTCTTAGCGGAAACGATTTGAGCGGCAAGCTGATCATCTCCGGCGGCATGGGCGGCATGGGCGGCGCACAGCCTCTGGCAGCGACCATGACAGGCGCCGCGTTTCTCGGAATCGATGTCGATCCCGAGCGCATCAAGAAGCGCCTAAAAACCGGCTATTGCGATTTCCTCGTCACCACGCTCGACGAGGCGCTGCGCATCCTGAAAAACGCGGTTCGCAAAAAAGAAAATGTTTCGGTTGGCCTGGTCGGCAATTGTGCCGACATCATTCCAGAACTCGCCGAACGCGGCGTCGTGCCTGACATTTTGACCGATCAGACTTCAGCGCACGATCCGCTGAACGGATATGTACCGAATGGCATGACATTTGAAGCCGCCCTGGAACTGCGTAAGAGCGATCCGCAGGCGTATCAGGAGCGATCCCTCGATGCCATGGCGCGCCATGTCGAAGGCATGCTGCGCCTCCAGAAGATGGGCTCGGTGACATTCGACTACGGCAACAACATCCGCACGTTTGCGTTTCAGCGCGGCGTGAAAAATGCCTACGATTTTCCCGGCTTCGTGCCCGCATATATTCGTCCGCTCTTCTGCGAAGGGCGCGGGCCCTTCCGTTGGGCGGCCCTCTCGGGCGAACCGTCCGACATCGCCGTGACGGACGATCTAGTCCTCGAACTCTTCCCCGAAAATCGCAGCCTCCGTCGCTGGATCGAACTCGCGCGCAAGCGCATCAAGTTCCAGGGCCTGCCCGCGCGCATCTGCTGGCTCGGCTACGGCGAGCGAGCGCAATTCGGCCTAGCCATTAACGATCTGGTGAAGAAAGGGAAAATCAAAGCGCCCATCGTGATCGGCCGCGATCATCTCGACTGCGGTTCAGTCGCATCGCCATTCCGCGAAACCGAAAGCATGAAAGATGGCAGCGACGCCGTTGCCGATTGGCCGCTGCTGAATGCGCTCGTAAACACGGCCGCCGGCGCATCGTGGGTCTCGATTCATAACGGCGGAGGCGTCGGCATCGGCTACTCGCTGCACGCCGGTCAAGTCACCGTTGCCGACGGCACCGACATGATGGCCAAACGCATTGAGCGAGTGCTGACAACGGATCCCGGCATGGGCGTGATTCGACACGTGGACGCCGGGTATGACGTCGCCAAAGAGTTTGCGAAAGGTAATGGCGTGAAGGTGCCGATGGCACAGTGACAGTTGCCGTTCGGCCATGTCAATGAGTGGTTTCCTTGTCAGGGAACCGAGGATTCCTTAGCACGAGTTGCACAATCGGGTGGGGCCAAGCTTCGTAATCACTAAGGCCTGCTTCAATCGGTACGATACTGGTCTTTTGGACGTCTTTTCGCCCGGGGACCGTCATCAAAGCGTCTAAAAGCAGCGTGTGTTTCGACTTATTTTGAATAATAAGCATCATCCCCTTACCGTCCTGCAGGTCTTTGGACTGAGAAAA
>JBARMF010000525.1:0-2965 GCA_049802315.1 Candidatus Udaeobacter sp. | reverse complement strand
AGCAACAACGGAGCAGCCGGTCGTCGTCACTGGCCAGGGACCGGTCGCCGTCGCGGACCAGGAAGTGCCCAGCGCATACGGCGCGCCACCCGAGTTTTCGCGCAGCCGTTTCTCAAACGTAGTAAATGCCTACGTGTTGCCCCCATGGGCATTCTTCTTCGGCGAACTTTTTGAGGGCCAGGGATTCCGCCACGGACCTCCCGATTATCTTTTCACCCAGGAGATAGAAATGGGTTTGCCCTATCGTTTCAACGTCGCGGCCGAAACACAGTTGGAACGATTTAATGGCGGGGGCGGAGTGCAGACGGTGAGTCTCGAAGCGCGATGGGCTCTTGCCGATTGGAACAAGATTCCGCTCAACCCGACCATCTTCGCCGAGTACAAGTTCGGCGTCGGCACCATTAGACACGAAGAAGTTCCACCGCCTATGGGTGCAGGAGGAGAAGAAGAGGAGGAGGAAGAGGGCGGTCCACCCAAGGTTCCCGACGCCTACGAAGTTCGTTTACTCCTAGCCCAGGATTTCGGCGAGCACGTAGAGTGGGCAATGAACTGGTTCTTCGAAAAAGAGAACACCGGCGACCGCGGCCGCGAATGGGGCTTCTCACAAGCGTTAATGACTCCGGTTCTCCTGCCTAACGAGCGTCTGAAACTCGGCATCGAAATGGAATATCGGAATTTGACTGTCAAAGATACACGCGGCGATCCGTTGCACAGTTTCACCATCGGCCCAACCGTCGCGTGGAAACCGACAACGCAAACTCGCCTGGACATCTCGCCCCTTTTCGGTTGCACGGCGGGTGCTCCGGTTGCTGATGTGTTTGTGGCTTTCTCCTGGCTCTTCGGTGGCGAACGTGCCGAAGCAGAAGCCCCGATCTCTTCGCGCTTCCGTTATTACACCGACGCCGCCTATGCCCGTTCAGGCAAGGATTCGGGAAAAGAAATGAAGCAAGTCGCATATGTGCCGCCGTGTCCGGGATGGTACGGCGACCGCGAATGGAATTTGAACCTCTTCGGCACTTATGCATTCACCAACACCGAGTTCGCTCCTAATCCCTCGCTGGTCGACATCGTTCAAAGCACCAGTGAAGGCGGTCCAGTGCTCGGCACCTACGACCGTTACATTGGCGGCGATCACGCATGGGGTGGCGGCGGCGACATCAAATATTTCTTCTGTCGCTATGCTGGTGTCGGTCTTGAGGGATTTGTTCTGGACGGCAGCAAGCCTGGTTTCGATATCTTCGAGGACCAGTCGGTTCCGACATTTGTTCACCGAAGAATCAATCACAATCATACCATCGGCAGTGTACTTGGCACACTGACATTGCGGTATCCAATTCCGTGCACGCGTCTCGCGCCTTATGCCTGGGCGGGTGTGGGCGCGATTTTCGGCGGCGGAGAAAGGGATGAACTTCATACGCAAGGGCCGCCGGACGCCTTCGCTGTCAATGCGCAGACCGAACATTTCGGCGCCGAAACGAAATTACTCGGTCAATTTGGCGCCGGTCTCGAGTTTCGGTTCGCGCGAAACTTCGGTTGGACTAACGACTTGAGTTTCGGCGTGATCGATGGACCCAGGAATAATTTCGGAATGTTCCGCAGCGGCGTGAATTTCGCCTTCTAAAAATCTTGAGGACTAACGTCCTCAGGTCTGAAAACCGCGGCTGTTTCCGCGGTTCATGAAGTTGTGCCGCAGTACGGTGGAGCGGGCTGCGGCACACTTCCTTTTTGGCGTATGACGCGCACTCGTGTGAAGGCTGCGTTTGGGGAAACCCGCCGGGATGAATCTTGACGCGTTCTAGCCAGATCGATAGCTTGGCTGCGGGAAGGAGCTTGTTCCGGTGAAAACCGAAGTATCAATCGAATACTGCGTCGTTTGAAACTACACGCCGAAGGCCGTCAGTTTGGCGACCAAAATTCTCGAGCTCGGCGAGCGCATCAAATCGCTTACGCTGATTCCCTCGAGCGGCGGCGCCTTTGAAATTCGCGCCAATGGCAAACTGCTCCATTCCAAACTCGAGTCCGGCGACTGGCCGGATTTCGACGAGATCGTTAAGGCGATCAAGAAGGCAAAATAGCGAGGCCATTGCTTGTACGTTCGTAAACCGTGGCTGGTGGTTGGACGTTCGAAAGCGGCGTCAAGCCGCCGCACTCCAAAGCGCGCTGCGCGCGCGAAAAATTCGGCGTTGGACATTGGACGTTAAGCGTTGGGAGTTTTCTACAATCGGGAGAGTGAAGGGTGCCGGGTGGCCCTCGCGGTCTTCAAAACCGTCGTCGCCACGCAAGTGGCGAGGTGGGTTCGATTCCTATCCTCTCCGCCATATCTTCTGTCGTCATCGTGAGCCCCGAAAGCTTTCGGGGTGGAAGGATCCCGTGGCCATATCGACAGTTGATTCATCGAGATTCCTCGACTTCGCTCGAAATGACAAACTAATCGAACGGAGGTGAAACCATATGTCGCGTGAGCAGATTCGTAAGCTAACGTCGCTTTCATCCAGCGCTGGGTGAGCGTCAAAATTGAGCCAACAGGCCCTGCGACAAGTTTTGCCGCAGCTTCCTATTTCGTTAAATCGCAACGTGCTCGTCAGTTCGAAAACGTTCGACGACGCCGGTGTGTACCGGTTAGACCGCCATCGCGCACTCGTGCAGACCGTTGATTTTTTCACGCCGATTGTGGACGACCCGTTTTCGTACGGCCAAATCGCAGCCGCTAACTCGCTATCCGATATCTACGCCATGGGCGGTCGTCCGTTGACTGCATTAAACATTATCGGTTTTCCTGATGATCTCGTTAGGCCAAGAGTGGTTTCTTCGATTTTGCGTGGTGGCCTCGCCAAGGCAGCCGAGGTCGGATGCGTGATCATAGGCGGCCATTCCATTCGCAATCCAGAACCGATTTACGGACTTGCGGTTACGGGGCTTGTTGACGTCCGACACATCACCTCAAACGCAAACGCGCGTCCTGGCG
>JBARMF010000524.1:0-1711 GCA_049802315.1 Candidatus Udaeobacter sp. | reverse complement strand
ATTCTGAGCGGAGCAACGCGGAGTCGAAGAATCCCGTGGCGCTATCTTAAGGTTATATCGCGGGATTCCTCGGCTTCGCTCGGAATGACAACGAACGTGGTAGGGACGCCGCGCTGCGGCGTCCGGTCGGCGCAGCGCGCCGACCCTACCTACTTGGGCGACGCTTCTAAGGCTGCTTCGGATTCTGGTTGTTTGTGGTAATCGACCAAGCGGAATCCCCAGCTGATCAGGGTGGAAAGATCTTTCGTCTTCGCCTTCTTCTCGTTCAGGAATTTTTCGATTTTCGTTTTCAGCTCTCGCTGTTGATTCGTTGCGTCGAGAATCTCGAAAATTTCCATCGACAACAGCCAGTCTTCGGGATGTTCGGCCTGTTGTGTTTCCCAAATCTCGCCGAGCCGTTCGTAGCCAGCCTGGCTTTCGCGAATTTTCCGCACCTGCGCATAGAGATTTTCAAGACGCTTTCGTTTAGCGTCGGATGGGACTTTGATTGTCCGCTCCTTCGGAACGAGTGCCACTTGATTATAGGCGTCTTTGTCTGCGGCTCCGTTAAACACAGAACTGATGCGCTCGCCAACGGCCATGTCGTAAATGCCCCAATCGGGATTGAACAAAACGCGGTCTCCGTATTCCGCTGTGCAATTTGAAAACTTGATCAGCAGTAATTTGCCGTCGCCGTGCAAAATGTTTTCGACTTTTCCTGATACCACGATCCCACTAACGAATTCAATTTTCGCTTTGCGGCCTTCGACGATTCCGAGCGCGTGCAACTGGTCGTTTGTAAGCAACTCTGGCGAAGCGGACGTCTGCTTCCATTTCCCGACCGGCGAACCGAATCCATCCGTGTGGTAATCAACACCGTGGCCTTCCAGTTCTTTGTCGCGGAAGGCCAGTGCGGTCTTGCCGGTTGTGCGTAGATAAACGGGCGAATTCTGGTCGTCGGTGATGACTTCGGTGAAAACGCCGCTCACTTGCAAGCCGGACGAATATTCGCAGGTGGCCGCGTTCTGGCATTCTATGGCCTTATTGATGCCTTCGAGTCCGCCAACCTGATACGCCATCTTGCTGGCAAATTCTTCGAGCACGTCTTTTAGGTGCTGAAAATCGCGGCAAACGAACAACTGCGGCTGGCGAGTTGTGATGTCGAACGCCGTATTTGTTGCGTCGATGGAGTAGGGGATCTTCTTCACCTCCGGCTCGAGACACGAGACGGATTCGCCGATCGATGAAAGCAAACCGGCACCGTAAATTTTCGGATTTTCGAGTGGGCCGATGAGTCCGTACTCAACGGTCCACCAATGCAGACGCGAAAGGAGCGCCATTTCGGACGGCTCGCCCAACGTTTTTTGCCGATGCTCGACCAGTTTGGTTGCCTCATCGACTTCTTTCGGATCGGCATTCGGTCGCTCCTTCAAGATCGATAGATGCCGGATAGCCTGATACAACTCGAAATCTTTTTTCGATGACATCGCTTTGGCGCCGACTTCTCCAAAGCGTTGCAAATATTCCGAGTATTCGCGATCGACAATGATCGGCGCGTGCCCGGCCGCTTCGTGAACAATGTCGGGGGCGGGCGTGTATTCGATGTGATGGATCTGGCGCATGTCGCACGCGATGACCAGGACTTTGTAAGCCTGAAATTCCATGAACGCCGCCGGCGGGATAAATCCGTCCACAGCCACTGCGCCCCAGCCGATCTTCGCCAGGATGTCGT
>JBARMF010000523.1:0-3496 GCA_049802315.1 Candidatus Udaeobacter sp. | reverse complement strand
TTTTCCTTCCGGATAATTTGTCAGCACAACTTTGATCGGTCGCAGCACCACCAGGCGGCGCGTTGCAGTGCGATTGAATTCGTCGCGCACCGTGTGCTCGAGCAGAGCCATCTCAGTCATGCTCGGATACTTCGTGATCCCGACGTTGTACGAGAGGTTGCGCAACGCAGTTGGCGTCACGCCGCGCCGGCGCAAACCAGAAATGGTTAACATACGCGGATCGTCCCAACCGTTGACGAGCTTTTCGTTTACGAGCTGGATTAGCTTGCGCTTGCTCATCACAGTGTATGTCAGATTGAACCTCGCGAATTCGTATTGATGCGGCCGCGGCTCCGGAATTTCGAGGGCGTCCAAGATCCAATCGTAAAGCGGCCGGTGCACTTCGAACTCCAGTGTGCACACCGAATGTGTGATCCCTTCGATGTAATCGCTGAGCGTATGCGCCCAATCGTACATTGGATAAATGCTCCATTTGTCGCCGGTGCGATGATGAGTTGCGTGCCGAATGCGGTAGAGCACCGGATCGCGCAACCAGACGTTCGCCGCGTTCACGTCAATCTTTGCTCGCAACGTACGCGCGCCATCGGGAAATTCGCCCGCCTTCATTCGAGCAAACAGATCGAGACTTTCATCGACCGAACGGTCGCGAAAGCTACTGGCCTTTCCGAGACGGCGATATTCGTCCGTTTCCTCGCGAGTCATGTCATCAACGTACGCCTTGCCTTTGCGGATGAGTTCCACCGCATGCTCGTAAAACCGATCGAAATAGTCCGACGCATAGAACGGCGCGCCGCCGAGTTTTTTGTCTGCCCAGCCGTCGATCAACCAATGCACGTCAGCCATGATCGACCTGACGTATTCCGCTTCCTCCTTCGTCGGATTGGTATCGTCCATTCGGATGTTGCAAATGCCGTCGAATTCGCACGCGATGCCAAAGTTGAGACAGATCGATTTCGCGTGACCGATGTGCAGATAACCATTCGGCTCGGGCGGAAAACGGGTGATGATCTGCTTGTATTTCCCCGTCCGGAGATCCTCCGCGATGATGTCGCGGATGAAGTCGGATGGTCTTTCTGTTTCAGTTGTCATCGTAGCGAGCAAAGCTATCGGCGAACGTGCAGATCGACAACTCGCGCAACCGCGGGTTAGAATTATTTCGCGTGTCATCCTGAGCGAAGTGAAGCGGAGTCGAAGGATCCCGCGGCTCTAACGAAAAGTAATGCTACGGGATTCCTCGACTTCGCTCGGAATGACCGCAAACAAGACGCTATGGACACGAAGCAAACGACCGATCGCTACACAATCGCTGATCTCGAGAAATGGTCTGAGGTCACGCGCGATGTCGATCCGCCGATTCGCCTGGGTGTTCTCGGCGACCCGGTGGCGCACTCGCTTTCGCCGCAGATGCAGAACGCGGCACTGCACGCGTTCGAAATCAACATGCAATACGCTCGGTTTGATATCCAAGCGAATGAATTGCGGTCAGCCCTTCGGTTTATTCGCGAGCTCGATTTTGTTGGGGTTAATCTCACCGTGCCGCACAAGATCGCGGGGCTGGCGCAAATTGATGTGGCTGATGAATCGGCGAGCCGTTGCGGCGCAGTGAACACACTTCGGCTACAAGAGAACAAATTGATCGGTGCGAACACCGATGCGGAAGGATTTTCACGGGCAATTCGCAGCGAGTTCTCAATCGATTTGCGCGACCTACGAGTAATGATCCTCGGCGCCAGCGGCGGCACGGGTCATGCCATAGCGTGGCAATGCGCGTTGGAAAATTGTGAGCGCCTGGTCCTGGTTAATCGCACTCCGGCAAAGATCAGTGGACTTGTAGATCGGTTGCGGTCTTTCTTCGCCGGGCCACGCGTGCTTGGGCCGGTTGCGCGACTCGCAGCCGTGCAATGGGACGAGACCGTGGTGCGCGCGCAACTCGCAGACATCGACCTGATCGTCAACGCTACGCCGCTGGGCATGAACCCCAGCGATCCCGCACCGATTCCGGCACGATTGCTCGCGCCCCACCACATTGTGTTCGACTGCGTGTATCGCCCGTCCAAAACTGCGCTGCTTCGTGCAGCAGATGAAGCCGGCGCGCGCGGCGCGAATGGCTTGTCGATGTTGCTGCATCAAGGCGCTCTGTCATTTTCGCTCTGGTTCAATCGCGAAGCACCGATTGAAGTCATGCGCTCAGCGATCGCGCTGTAATTCGTCAGCAACTGGTTCATTCGCAAAGCCGCCGTTGCCTTCGTCGAGATACGTTGTCGAACCGACGCGCGAGACTTGAAGCGATTGCCGCCACGTTCCCAATCGGAAATGTTTTGTAGCTTCGATTGTGATCGCTTGGTAGGGACGCCGCGCTGCGGCGTCCGGTCGGCGCAGCGCGCCGACCCTACCAGTCATGGCTTCGGACAAAATTCTGCCGTCCATTTTCTGCGTCGGTTTGATGCCGAGAATCTGCAAAATTGTGGGCGCCAGATCGACATTGCCACTTGCGAGATTGTTCGTTTCGCCACGCTTAAAATCCGGGCCGGCAGCAATCAATGTGTTGTGCATATCGAAACGGCTGAGTGTAGCGTGAGTCCCCTTTCCTGCCGCTCGTTGCCAATCCGCATCGATCATCCCCGGGACATCGAATTGGTTTTTTGAAGCGTCCCATCGAAACGCCATCACTATATCAGGCGCGCGATCGTTTTGGATGTTGGCTTGTTCGAGTGCGAACGTTCCGTCCATCGGTTGTTTTGTAAAAATTACTCCTGCGAAGTCCGATTGCTGCAGGAACTCGACTAGGCGACGCGCTACCGTCGAATCGTGTCCGATAACATAGAAGAGTACGCTGCCGCCGTTGCCTGCCAGCATAATGTCTCCCGGTTTGGGTTCGCCGGTGAATTCGGTTTTCGCTGCGAAACCCGCCTCGTTCAAGATTTTTGGCAAATCAATCGATCGTCTGATCGTGGAGAAACCATGATCCGACACAACGAAGACGTCTGTTGTTTCGCGCGCTTTGCGCTCATCTAAGCCGGAAAGAACGGCGGCGAGATTCTCATCAGATGACCTGATCGCATCGAGGGCCGCCGGCGCCCCCGGCGCGGTTTCATGTTGGGTTAGGTCCGGCTCACCCAGCCACAGAATTGAAAACGACGGGACGCCGTCTTTCCAAAGAACGTCTATCAATGCTTTCGTCGTCCAGGAATCTCTCTGCAAATGAGCAGACGGAAATGGGCCAAGCTTTTCAGTGATCGAATCGATTGCCGCGCTCGGCAACGTTTTACCTTGAAACAAGGTCACACTGTTCTTCGCGCCGTCGTCATTCGGATGCCGATCCAACAAAAGTCCGACTGTTTTTGCAGCGGCAATGACGCTGCGAGCGCCTGCGCGTTCGACGAGGTCAGCAATCGTTGGAACTGCAATGTATTTTCCGCCCCAGAGTTCATCGCCCTTTTTCACTGTAGGCGGCAGTTCGACATCCACCGCATGGTGAGCCTCGATGTCCGGGCGA
>JBARMF010000522.1:0-1691 GCA_049802315.1 Candidatus Udaeobacter sp. | reverse complement strand
TCGAGGCAGCCGACGATGTTCATGAGCGTCGATTTGCCTGAGCCACTCGCGCCCATTAACGCGACGAATTCGCCTCGTTTGATCTCCAGCGACACGCCGCGGACGGCCGGCACTTCCATTTCGCCCGTGCGATAGACCTTGTGGACGTCAATGAGCCTAACGAGCGCGCCGTTGTTCATTTCTTATTTCATTAACACCTCGCTTCAGCGAGGTGATTAATGACGGCTGCTCGCCCATGAACCGCTTCAGCGGTTTCCTCGAACCATCCGAAAACCGCGGAAGCGGTTCGAGCTTTGTGGCGCTGGTGATCACCGCGCTGAAGCGCGGTGTTAATGAGATGCCTTTGGTCGCCAGCGCGTTTTCGCGAGGATTTCATGCGATCACGGAAATCTTCGGCCGCCGGAGAATGGATTCGCCGGTGTGGATGCCGGCTGGGATTTTGCTGCGATCTCAGCGGTCACAACGCGATCGCCCTCCTTCAATCCTTCGACGACTTCAGTCACCACGCCGTCGCTGATTCCGGTTTTGATTTGGACCGGTGTGGGTCGGCTTCCGGACAAAACGTAAACCGTTCGCTCACTCGTGGTCCGCTCGTGTCCACCTGCGCCACGTCCACCACGCGACGATGGCGGTCGTGATCCCACCTCGGCCGCTCCTGCTTCAGTAGGCCGATAACGCAGCGCGGCGTTTTTGATCTGAAGCACGTTGTCTTTGCGGGCGGCGATGATTGAAACATTGGCGGTCATTCCCGGTTTCAATTTCAAATCCGGATTGCTCACGCCGATCACTGTGTCGTAGGTCACGACATTCTGCACCGTGATCGGCGCATTCCGTACCTGCACAACTTTGCCGTGGAACGTCTGGGTTGGGAAAGCGTCCACAGTGAAATCGACATCCTGTCCGACTTGTACCACGCCGACGTCCGCCTCAGCCACATTCGAATCGATTTGCATCTTCGCGAGATCATTGGCGATTTGAAAGATCACGGGCGCCTGCAGACTGGCGGCAACGGTCTGGCCGACATCGACGCTGCGCGAGATCACCACGCCATCGATCGGGGAAGTGATCGTGCAGTGATCAAGATCGGCCTTCGCCTTGTCCAACGCGCCTTGTTTGATTTTCACATTGGCTTCAGCCTGATGGAGATTCGCCATCGCCTGATCGAGGTCTGCCTGCGATGATGTTTTTCTGGCAAAGAGGTCCTGAGTGCGCTTGGCGTTCAGCTTCGCCAGCTCGAGAGCAGACTGTGCACTAGCGACGTCGCCTTCGGTTTGAGTCACAGTGGCCTGGAAAAGCGCCGGATCGATCTGCGCTACTACCTGGCCGGCTTTAACCTGTGAATTGAAATCGGCGAACAACTTTGAAATGTTCCCCGAGACCTGGCTGCCCACCTGCACATTTAGGACCGGATTGAGCGTGCCCGTGGCGGTGACCGCCTGTGTTATGGAGCCCCGTGTGACGTTCGCAGTCTGGTAAGTTGCAGCGCCGCCGGTTCGCAAGTGACGGACAACAAACGCAATTAGCAACAGTCCGCCGATTGCGATAAGCCAGGGCAAAAAACGTTTCATTCGATCGACGGTTGACGGCTTCTGTAATCCATCTCGTACTGTCATTCTGAGCGGAGTGAAGAATTCCTGGTCATTTGTATTCAGTATTGCAGAAAACAATCGAGATGTTTCGCTTCGCTCAAC
>JBARMF010000521.1:0-6311 GCA_049802315.1 Candidatus Udaeobacter sp. | reverse complement strand
ACTGCTAGTCAAACGGTTCGAATATTTGCTTCAACGACAAGTTATAGCCGTCCCGCTATGTCGAGGCGTTCGATTGGCTTTGCTTTTCTTTACCCGCACGGCGACACAGCCCCGTGGCGACAGCACGTCTCACGCGACGAAGCCAATGCTATCGAGAGAACTGAAACGTGAAGGCGTTCGCCGTTTTGGGCGAACGCCTTGCAATTCGCCTCAGTTCTTTCGAAACACGAGACCGGATTTAATTCAGAATTCTACGGTTTGTTCGCGACCACTTTTGGCGCTGGTTTGCTCATTTCAAGCTGCGCGCTGACCTTCTGAAGACCGGCAGTAAGAGCGTCAATTTGGCTCTTCTGCTGCGCAGCTGTCGCTTTCAGTTCCTGCACGGTCTGATGTTCTTTGAGGAACTCGTTCAGCAACATCGCATTCACCATTTCATAATGCACGCTCTCAGGCTGGCCTTGAGAATTGCGGGCTATGAGGTTTGGATTCACCTTGGCTACCTCCTCGGCAATCAAACCAAAGGCAGTCGACTGGGTCCGATCGATCTCCTTTTTGTAGCGAAACGTGACCGGATGAAGCCGATATAGCGCCTCGCTCGTCTGCTCCATTGGCCTGATGTCTTCCTTGTAGCGGCGCGAGGAGCTGGCGTGACCAAGTAAGCCGGTGGTCAAATCTATGGTAACAATGTCGGCACCCCCGCCATTGACGGAAGTGTCTTTGATATTCCGGATGTAGGTGTGATTGTTCTCACCGGCAACACCAGCTATCAAGTGACCAATATAGACGTTGCCGCTGCCGGTGGCTAAGCCGCCGGCATCCTTACCGAT
Source organism: Candidatus Udaeobacter sp. (assembly GCA_049802315.1). GTDB lineage: Bacteria > Verrucomicrobiota > Verrucomicrobiia > Chthoniobacterales > UBA10450 > Udaeobacter. Next base: position 5,484 of record JBARMF010000521.1, on the reverse strand, counting down.
CGCCGTGTTGAAATTCCCGATCACATTCTGATCAAGTGCGCCACGGCCAACTGCCGTGTTCGCTCCACCGGTGGTATCCAACGTGAGTGCCTCAAAACCCACCCCACAGTTGTCGGTACCGCTGTTATCGGCATTCAGCGCATTTGCGCCAACGGCCGTGTTGCGGTCCGTGGTGTTGTTGAGAAGCGTGCCGGTTCCAACGGCTGTGTTGTTTGAGCCGGCAGTGTTGAGCAACAACGCAGCAACGCCCACTGCTGTGTTGGAACTTCCGTTGTTGAGGGCCAGCGCTCCTGCGCCAGCACCCGTGTTGAAACTGCCGTCGGTAGTCGAAAGGAGCGAACGCCAACCAAGTGCTGTATTTCCAGCACCGGTAGTCAGGGAATTGAGCGCCCCGCATCCTTCCGCAGTCGTCAGATTGGGATAACACCCGTCTGGCGCTGGACTAACTGCTTGCGCTGATAACAGCGCAAAGCAGGCCAACACCGGCAGAATGGTCATCCACATCTTAGTTTGATTTTTCATGATTTGATTTCCTCTTTTTTAGCTGTCGTGAATTCTCCTCATACCGGTAAACCCGCACTCACGGGAAAGCCGCCCCGTTAGAATTCATTTCCGGCAATTTGTTATTCCGCTTAAAAAAGCTTTTACCAAGATTGCGGGCGAAATGTCAACATAAAACGAACACTAGCAGGCCTTACGGCGTTGAAGCATTGCGACACAGGGTTTAACCCTTCGGGCTGCGGGCTGCCGTGGCCAGCCTGTTCGGGCAAAGGAGAGCTTTTTCGTCTGCCACTACAAAGCGGCTATCGTGATCGGAGACGTCGACCTCACCTCTTCTGTGCGGGTCAAGTGGAAGGCGTCGTTCTCGACACGCAAAATCGGTCGTCGCCGCTATTGCTTAGTGGCGCGCCAGCCGTAGCCGGGCCTGTTTATTACGCCCTGGGTCCTTGGTGAGGACGATGACCCAGCTACATGCTGTTGGAAGTGCTTTATCGATTGTTTGCGACTTTTGTCGCTGGCACATTCATCTCAACCTGCGCGTTCACTTTTTGGATTTGCGCGGCCTGGTCCTTCAGCTGGGCCGTGAGATTCTCTATTTGTTTCTGTTGCTGTGCGACCTTGCTTCCAACTTCTCAACTTTTAGATTCAGCTTGGCTTGCTTGGCGTCGGGAACGGCTTGAGGCTTGGGTCTTTGGGGAACGGCTTGGGACTGGACGACTGGGAGTGCCCTGGTGTTCGGGAGGGCCTGAGTGCCCAATTTCCCATCCTGATCGACGAACACGAATAGGGCGATGCCGCCATCTACTCCCGCGCCGGCGATATTGCCGATATAGCAGCTGTCATCGACCTGTCCGTTAGTGGTAGATACACCAGGGAGGTGGCCGATTACGATATTGTTCTGGGGACTGGTGATACTCGAAAGGACCGTCACCAGGTGCGCCGATCGCGATGCAGTTATTGACGCTTGGCTCCAAACCGGTGCCGGCCTCGTCACCGACAGCGACGTTGAACTGCCGTTCACGTTGTTATGGAGCGCGTCATCACCGATGGCTGTGTTACTGGTGCCCGATATGTTGTTTTCCATCGCAAGGTCTCCGAACGCATTGTTGTCGGAACCGCTGTCGTTATGGACAAGCGCGTTAGCTCCAGCGGCAGTGTTCTCTGAGCCTGTGGTGTTGAGAAACAATGCTCCGGCGCCAACTGCGGTGTTGTTATCCGCGCTGTTGAGAGCCAGCGCTCCCGCGCCGACTCCCATGTTGAAGTTGCCCGTGGTATTCGAAAACAGCGAATACCAGCCAACTCCAGTGTTTGCCGCACCGGTGGTGAGGGATTTTAGCGCATTGCAACCCTTCCGCCGTCGTGAAGTTTGGGTAGCATCCGTCCGGCGCCGGGACGACTGCTCGCACTCCCGGTAGAAATGCAAGGGCCGATAAGATTGCTCCGAAGATAATGTGTCGATTGTCCATAGGTGAATTTCTCCTTTGATGATTTGGTTTACCGTGAACGTGATCTGGTGCGCCATTAGCCGCGTCCGTGGAGAAGGACGCCGCCCTTTGTTTGCCTTGGCTTACCGATTCGCTGCGCGACGCTTTTACGAAACTCGCGTCTGATCTGTCAAGAGAATCCGCTACACCGAAATTGCGAGCGGAAATCATGATTGAAGGCAGATTCGCTGCATCTCTCGGTGTAGAACCGGATAAAAGAAAAGCCGCCACTCTCATGAAAAGTGGCGGCTTTGTGGAGGAGCTTTCTTTAAACCCTAACTAGCTGCTACTCATTGTTTGCGGTTAGTTGCGGGGCGGGCTTGTTTACCTCGAGTTGCGCGCTTACTTTTTGAACCTGTGCGGTCAGAGCTTCCATTCCCTTCTGTTGCTTCGCGACTATTGACTTCAACTCCGCAATGGTCGCGTCCTGTGCCTCGAGCTTTTTGTGCGCTTTAAGGAACTCATTGAGCAGCATCGCGTTCACCGCCTCGTAGCGCACGGTGTAGATCTGTCCATCCTGGTGCACCACCAGACTGGGGTTCACTTTAGCGACCTCTTCGGCAATCAACCCAAATTCAGGCCTGTTGGTTTTGTCAGTCTTGTAGTGGAAGGTCACCGGCTTAAGCGCAAGGACGGCTTCGCTGGCTTGGTCCATCGGTTTGATGTCCTTCTTGAATCGGCCTGAAGAACTTACAGTGCCGAGTTGCCCGGCCGAGTCGACTACGACGTTCACGGCGTCGTTATTCACCGTTTGCACGCCGCGAATATGGCCGATCTGGCAGGTACCGCTGACGTTTATGCCTCCACCACCAATACAGATTGTGTTACTTGCTGTTGTTACGAAGAGCCCGGCGATGTCGCCAATAATCGTATTGAATTGACCAGTGGTTATGGCAGCACCTGCGATTCCACCGATGGCGGTGTTGAAGCCACCGGTAGTGCAGGCCGAGAGAGCAGCGACGCCAACAGCCGTATTTTCGTCACCGGTTGAGTTGTTAAGCATGGCGGTCCGTCCAATGGCCGTATTGCTGATACCCCCGGTGTTGAGTAGCAACGCGGCAGTGCCAACGGCGGTGTTGCTGTCCTCGGTGGTGTTCAGGGCCAGTGCGCCGGCGCCAAGGCCGGTGTTGAAGCTGCCCTCGGTATTGCTCGTTAGCGAGCGCCAACCCACCGCTGTGTTCGCGGTGCCGGTGGTTATATTAAAAAGGGCACGGTCCCCATCGGCTGTATTGAGTCCCGGCAAGGCAGTCTCTGGTGTCGCCTGCGCTTTTATCACAAGCGGAAAGCAGGCCGCCGCAGAGAGGATTGCTGCGAATATGACATTTCGATTTTTCATTGATTTAGTTTGTTCTTTCTTTTTTTTGGCCTTCTCTGATTTGCCCGGTCGCGTAGCCCGGCACTCGCAGGGGAAAGCGGCACTATCCTAATCATGTCTAGCCATTTACCGACTTCCGTCTCAAAGCATTTTTCTAAAAACGCCACTGATGTGTCAAGAAAAATGTAGGGCGAGGTCCTACATGAAAATCAGGTTCTGCCTGCCTGGATAAATTCGTACGGGTTTCGTAAGGCTTCATCTCATGATGGGAGGGGCCGTCGCAAAAATCTTTTCTCCCTTCCCTGATTCGCCTAGCTTCGTGTCGTGCAAACGACGATGAAGGCAGTTGTCAAAGCCAAAGCCGAGCCCGGTCTATGGCTCGAGGATGTTCCGATTCCAGAAGTTGGCGGTGGTGACGTGCGGATTCGCGTGTTGAAAGCATCCATCTGCGGTACCGACGTGCACATCTACAATTGGGATGACTGGGCGCAGAAAACCATCCCCGTGCCGATGACCATCGGTCATGAGTTCGCTGGTGTCGTTGATGCTGTCGGTGATCACGTGAAAGGATTTGCGCGCGGCGATCTCGTGGTGGGCGAGGGACACATCACCTGTGGACACTGCCGCAATTGCCTCGCCGGACGCCGACATCTTTGTCCAAATACGCTTGGCGTCGGCGTCAATCGTCCGGGCGCGTGGGCAGAATTTGTGGCGATACCACAGGACAATTGCTGGCATGCCGATCCATCGATCCCGCTGGATGTGCTTTCCTGTTTCGATCCGTTAGGTAACGCGGTGCACACCGCACTCTCGTTCGATCTCGTCGGAGAAGATGTGCTCATCACTGGCGCGGGCCCGATCGGTTGCATGGCGATTCCGATTTGCAAACGCGCCGGCGCGCGTCACGTAGTTGTGACCGATGTAAATCCGTACCGTTTAAATCTTGCACGCACAATGGGCGCGGATCTCGCACTCGATGTGCGCACCGAAAAAGTTGCCGATGCGATGCAGAAGCTCGGGATGAAGGAAGGCTTTGACGTGGCGCTCGAAATGTCCGGCAACCCAAAAGCGTTCGCTGACATTTTGCCGAGCATGTTTCACGGCGGCAAAATCGCCTTGTTAGGCATCATGCCCGGCAGCGCCGCCATCGATTGGAACACAGTCGTGTTCAGCGCGCTCACCATCAAAGGCGTTTACGGCCGCGAAATGTACGAAACCTGGTATAAGATGACTGCCATGATCCAGAGCGGTCTGGATATTTCTGCCGTCATCACCCATCGCTTTCCGTTCACGGAGTTCAAGGAAGCGATCGAGCTGATGAAATCCGGTAACTCCGGCAAAATCGTGCTCAATTGGGGCGAACAAGGAACGACGGCTTCCAAGCCGTCGAGATGAAGGTAACGGCTGGGAAGCCGTCACTCCTTGATGGCTACCGCAGCGAAGCCGCTTCTTTCCGCCGGCCTTCGAGCTCAAGCACCATCCGTTTGATGTGCCTGTAATCCTGGTGGCGGCGTAGGAATTGCAGACTCTGTTCCGGATCGCCCCATTTTAGAACTTCAATCGCCTCCGCACGTGCGCCCCAGCTATTCATTTCACGCTGGTTCGCCATGTAAAGATCGATGGTGTTGCGCCCTGCAAGCGCCCAACCATAATCTTCCACGCGGTAGTTTTGTCCGGTCGAGAGTAGACGAAAGACTGTGCCCGCCGGCCAGCGCGACCAATCGGCCGCCGCGCTGCCGATCTGCGACGGCCCGGATACGACTACAGCGCGTCTGACGGCCTGAGTTGCTCTCGGTGCGCGTTTCGGACCGGGCGTGACGGTTTCGGGTTCATCCATTGAGAACCGTTGCAGCCGCGGGGAGTATGAGGTGCTCTCATTCACCGGGATCGCGTGCGGCACTTCGTACGCCAACGTTGCGCGCGTTACAACTTCAGCTCGGTGAATCGCCGGACCTGCAGCGTGCAATTCTCCGCCGAGAGCGTTGTGATTGCTGTACTGGCGATGGTCAGATTCAGTATGCGTATAGGCAGTCGTGCGCACCTGTTGAAAATTCGTTTTCGCCAGCGGCGGCTCGTATGCCGGGAGGGCGTGATGCGTGGTGCCGCAGCCGGTAAGGAGAATGAGGGCGATGAAAACCGCCAGCAGAATTAAGGCAAGGTTACGACGCTCAGCGTAGGTCAAGG
>JBARMF010000520.1:0-3457 GCA_049802315.1 Candidatus Udaeobacter sp. | reverse complement strand
TCACGAATCTCATGAGCGAAGCTTTTCAGAGATCCGATACCTTTGGACACGAATTCGTGGGAATCTTGCTGCTATAGGCTAAATTCGTCGCGTCTTGCGAAGATACTTTTTGGGGCGGCGATTTCCCGCGATACGCGCCTGTTCGGTAATAAGATTTTGCCCACTAAACACATAAAAGCCACGAAAGCTTCATCATGCAGATTCTGCTTCATTGGCGTGCTTCGTGTGTTTCGTGGACAACTTTTCTTCATGAACCATCCGCGTTATCAGCGTCATCCGTGGTTACTCTTCGGTTGCGGTAGGTAGCCTGACGAAGGCAGGTCACGCCGTCTTGTCGCGCCGCAGAGTTGCGCGAAGGCGGAAGTCCCGCGACTGCGGGGCGAAGGCAGGTAGTCGGTGGTCAGTGGTCTGTTGTCCGCTCGCTGCGCGAGCTACTCAGTAACTTCCTCAAGCTGCTGACCGAGTATCGTTCCGTCGAAACGATCGATGGCGACGTTAAGAGAGAGCGCCTGCGCGTTTAGCGCCGAAGGCGCAGCGAGATCTTGTAGGGCGTTTCTATGAAACGCCGGAGAATTGGCGTTGGCGTCTGATACAGACGCCCTACAATCACTGCGCCTCTGGCGCCCAAGGAAGATCATGGATGCAAATCACCAGCGCAAAGAAAAAGGGCCGGCTTGCGCCGGCCCTATCGTTATTGAATTAGCGTTCGCTCGGAAGCTGGCTACGGCCCAAAGACTGACCAGGTGTCGGGTATTGTCAGGTCTTGATGGACAAACGAGTTTCCGGAGACTGTCAGGCGTCTTGCCGATCTGCGCGCCGTAGAGCGACCCACCGCCCGAAATCGTAACGCTGATCCCCGGGGCATAGATGCATAGATACGTGACGCTAGTGTCGCAGTCGACACTATCGACGTTTTCGTTGCAGTATTCGCTCACGAGCAGATCAGCAGGCGCAGGCCACGCCTATGACCGAAGTGACAGAGCCAAACTGAGTTGGGTTGGCGCAGTTGCCGCTACAGCGCGGCCGAAGCGCTTATGATGCGGTTAAACGCGGGGTAGTCGGGCAGACGACCAAAGTTGTCGCAGGCTTTCAGCTTCGAATTGGATTTTCCAACCAATACAGCGATCCGGAATCTACTGACTTACGCACATGTACGCAGCTTTCTTTCCGAGCCTATCTGAATCTGTGGATCACATCTACCCGAAAGAGAACGCGCCGTGAGGATTGACCCTCCCCGGCGCATAGTTCTCAGGGGCCGAATTGTTTTTGGCGTTAATGCTGACAGACAACTGCTGTTACTGTTCCAGTGCCATCGTGACCGGGGTTCGGTCCGTAGCCGGGATCGGTGTGGACGATCACCATCTTGGGCACGTCACCGCCGATAACCGAGCCCGATTTCGTTATCAAGCTTGAGGCCATTACTACAATGTCAGCCGGGATGCTCTGTGGTGGCCCCGAACTATTGCCCGGATCACTTTGCCACGTGCCTCCGCAGGTCGACGGATTTGGGTGTAGAGAATTGGCAAAGCCTTTAAAACTTGCTGTAGTTCCCCCCTTGCTCAAATGATTGTCCTTCCACCATTGGGAGCCCCAAAACGTCACACGATTACCCACCACCGCATCGAGATCACCGATAACAAAACCAGTGAAGAACTGCATCGGTGTCGCCGTAGGCGTGGGAGTCGGTGTAGGTGTTGCAGTAGCCATAGGTGTCGCTGTTGCAGTTGCCGTGGCTGTAGGTGTGGATGTAGCCGTAGCTGTAGCTGTTGCTGTCGGCGTGGGTGCCGCGGTGACCGTAATCTTAGCGGCCGGGCCGGTGCCGATGACGTTAAAGCCGCTCGCAGCACTCCCGCCAGCCTCGTTGAAGTAATCGCCTGGCGTAATGGCAACAGTGACTGCGAAATGGAGTGAGATGGAGCTTTGTGCCGGCACGGTGAATGATCCGCTCCAGGTCAGCGTTTGAGCAGAAATCGTCGGATCGTTAGTCGTTGCACCGGTGGTCGAGCCCGCCACATAGGCGAACCCGGCCGGGAGCGAGTCAGTGATCGAGTTCACTGTAATCGTGCCCACTATAACATCGCTCTCATTCGGGTTCTTGATCGTGATCGTGTAGCCGGTTTGCGTTCCGGCGAGCGCCGTCGGGCTGTCAGCAGTCTTGGAAGTCACGAGTCCTTCCTTTCCTAGAGGAGAAAATGTCGTCACGTGTGAGTATGTGACAAAGCCAGCAGGGGGGACGGAGAAATTCCAACTAATCGCCAACGCGTTGTCTAACAGAGTTGTGGAGGCGGCGGAATCCACCAACGACATTTTGGAACCGATCGCATTCCAGACAACATCGAATTCGTCCTGGAAAAAATTGTTGGTGTCTGTTAATGGGATGAACTCTTCGATCTTACCGGGTGGCGAGTTGTTTGCATTCACAGAGCAACCCACCGCGTTGCGGTTGCCGCTGAAGACGTCGGTGAAACCGTAGCCGGTATCGGACCCGCCCAGGAACGCGTCAGCCGCCCGATAGAGGACACCGCTTGCCGTGACGAAGCCGTTGTTGCTCATCATGATCTGCGTCGTGTAATACTCCCGGCCGGCGACATAGGTATCGGTCTGCTGGATGCGCAGCCCCGTTGCGGCCGCGTCCACGATCGTAATCACTTTAAAAGGATCAGCCGTCGTTCCGGAGCCGGTCACGGCTGTTTGGCTGACCGGGGTAAAGGGAGTGTAGTCGCCAAGGAAGAATAACGCTGAGCTATAGTCGTGATTGGCAAAATCAGGAGCGTAGAGGGTTCCGCCCATGGCGATGAACGTTCCGGCATCGGCTGGAAATATGTCTGGCCCGTAGAACTCATAATCAGGTGCGTCATCGATGTGCTGGACTTGGCAGCTCAGATCGTTGCCGATCCAAACGTGAGTAAGCGGACCCGCCGAGGAAATATCCGCAGATGGAGTAGCCAGGCACCACGTCGCGCCGGCCCAGGCTACAATCAGCGCAACTCCGATAAATCGCGAGCAGGTGGCCGCGCGCGTTATCAATTTCGTTGTTATACTTGTTCCAAAGGTTTTCATTTTTGCATTCTCCGAGGGTTTTGGGGGTTTCAGGTTGTTCCGAGGAAATTTATTCGGGGGTTTTGTTCTGGGTTTAGCTATGAGTTTTCCGGGGAGGACCTTTGCTTCTCGGCCCACCGCTCACATATATATCCGGGATTTGTTAGACGAAGTTCTCGAAAATACAAATTTTTTTTAAAAAAGAATCGTACGCAAAGTCTTGACTGTTACGTTTTTGTGATAAAATGAGGCCCACTGATTTGCGGCTTAAGACACGAATTACACTAATTGTCACGAATCTCATGAGCGAAGCTTTTCAGAGATCCGATACCTTTGGACACGAATTCGTGGGAATCTTGCTGCTATAGGCTAAATTCGTCGCGTCTTGCGAAGATACTTTTTGGGGCGGCGATTTCCC